>CBFGVD010000522.1:0-2788 GCA_965651965.1 uncultured Verrucomicrobiaceae bacterium
CCGACCGCCGCGACCAGCTCCAGCGCCGCATCCCCCAGTGGCTGACTCCTTCCACCTTGCCGATCCCGCCCATCGGGCCCGCGTTGGATTACGATTGCCCGCTTTACGGGGCACCGCTGGACCCCTCGCTATCCCGCAACTGATCTCCCCGGGAAGGGCACGCCGGGGGACTTTCCCTCCGGCACAATCATTAAGATTCCCGTGGTTTTTTTCTTGCCGGGGTATTCCAACCCGCCTAGCAGGAATGCGGCGCTTTGAGCCACCCCCCTAACCATGAGAACATTACTCCTCCCGTTGTTCGCCTTTTGCGCGCTATTCCTGCCCGTCGATCAGGCGGAAGCCAAAAGGAAACCCAAGGCTCCTGCCGTTTACGGCGGCTGGTCGCCCGGCAAGACATTCACCTTCACGGTGACGAATGTCATCTCGTCCGGCACGCAGGGAACCACGATCATCAACCCGGCTCCCATTCCGAAGGGCGTTCCGAAGCTGGTCAACGGCCAGCAGGTGAAATTCACCATCGGCAAAAAAGGCCAGTTGATCGGGCCCGGCTTCAAGATCGCCTTCCAGGCGGACGCCGGCAGCGCCAATGTCTATGTCAACAAACCGAAAAAGGGCGCATCCCCCAACACCGCGACGGTGCACAAGGATCCGACCACCGGCGAGCCGGTCGGCGTTTCCATGGCATTCTTCACCTTCAAACTGGTGAAGCGGGTGCCCAACGTGACCCAGGTTTACTACACGCTCCAGTAAGGGCCCGCTCGGCCGGATTTCCGAAGGAGGGCTCCGCGCCCTCCTTCACTGCGTACTGGCCTGGAAGCTGCCGCCTTCCAGCAGCGCCTTCGCCTCGCCCACCAGGAAGAGCGAGCCCGCGACGAGGACCGGCCCCTTGCCCGCGAGAGCGGCCTCCAATGCTACGGCGCAGGACGGATGCAGGAGATGCGGGGGTGCCTCCGGAGGCAATGCTGCGGCCAGCTCCTCCGGCGGTACGGCCCGCGGCGTATCCACGGGGCAGATATGGATGCGGGCCGCCAGCGGACAAAGCTGCGCGAGGATGCCGGGAATGTCTTTTGCCGCCACGGCGCTGAAGACCAGGTCCGCCTTCCGGTCCCGGAATTGCTCCCGCCAGGTTTCCGCCAGCACGCCGGCCCCTTGGGGATTGTGCGCCCCGTCGAGGATGATCTCCTTCCCCCTTTTCTCCAGCCGCTCGAAGCGGCCGGGCCAGCGGACCACGGAGAGGCCGTGGTGGATGACCCCGTAGTCCAGATGGATGCCCGCGGCGTGCAGGCACTCCACCGCCAGGGCGGCATTCCATCTCTGGTGCGGGCCGGGCAGGGCCACGGGATAGCCCATCAGCGGTGCTTCCACGAAATAAAGCGGGCTGCGGCGCTCGTTCGCCTCCATCTCCAGCACCCGGGCCACGGCCGCTTCCTGGGGGGCTGAAATCGCGGGCTTTCCCTCCACGAAGATCCCGGCCTTTTCCCGCGCGATCTTTTCCACCGTATCCCCCAGCCATTGCATGTGATCCAGGCCCACCGGGGTGATCGCGCAGACATCCGCGGGCACGGCGGTGGTCGCGTCCAGGCGGCCTCCCATGCCGGTTTCGAGCACGATCAGCTCGCAGCCCCGCTCCCGGAACCAGCGCATCGCCAGCACCAGGGCGATCTCGAAGAAGGTGGGGTGGGGATCCAGCGCGGAGCAGAGGGCGCGCAGCTCCGTGAGCATGGAGGCACATTCCTGCTCCGGGATTTCAACGCCGGAAACACGGATCCGTTCGCGGAAATCCACGAGGTGGGGCGAGGTGAAAAGGCCCGTGCGGCATCCTGTTGCCCGTGCCACGGCATCGATCATCGCACAGGTGCTTCCTTTCCCGTTCGTCCCGGCGACGTGGATCACCTTCACCCCGTGGGCCGGGTAGGCCAGGTATTCCTTGAGCAAGCGCCGCGGCCCCTCCAGGCCCAGCTTGATGCCGAAGAGCTGGGTGGAAAAAAGCCACTCGATGGATTCGGGGTAAGTCACGGGCGCTAGGACTCGGGGATGCGGCGGCGGACGCCGTAGGAGGGATGGCGGGCATCGTGGCGGATCACCATGACCCGCATTAGATACAGGAAATGAACGGGATATCGCCGGAATTTCCCGCAGGGATGACCCGTCAGGAGAAGTTTCGCGATCAAATCGACCGCCAGTTCATGATGGGACAACCGCATAATGGCCCAAGGACCTCATGGCTTCTTCCATCGGGACCAGCTTGGCATCCCCGCGCTGCAAGGAGGCCAAACGCTCCGCAGAAATTCTGATGCCCTCGGAATCGGGGTGCCCCGGCGGCTCCAGCGGAAACCCGCGATCCGAAGCGACAGAAAACACAACGTCTTTCCTTTCAGCCACGAAAGCTAATTATCATACCTCTCCCTTTCTGTCCACGCGCCTCACTCCGGCATCATGAAGGCGAGGAGCTGGGCCAGCTTGTCCCGGAGCTTCGGGCGCGGGACGATGGTATCGACCAGGCCGTGCTCCAGCATGAACTCCGCCGTCTGGAAGCCGGGCGGGAGGTTCTGGTGGGTGGTTTCCTTCACCACCCGCGGGCCGGCGAAGCCGATCATGCACTTCGGCTCGGCGAGGTTGATATCCCCCACCGTCGCGAAGGACGCCGTGACGCCGCCGGTCGTGGGATGGGTCATCACCGAAATGTAAGGCAGCCCGGCCTCGGAGAGCCGGGCGAGCGCGCCGCAGGTCTTCGCCATCTGCATCAGGGAGAGCATGCCTTCCTGCATGCGCGCGCCGGAGGAGGCGG
>CBFGVD010000523.1:0-2776 GCA_965651965.1 uncultured Verrucomicrobiaceae bacterium
GAAAGGTGACGGATCAGCCCTTCTTGGCGACGACGATGGCGTCCACCAGGTTCTGAAGGATGATGCGGATCGAGCGGACGGCGTCGTCGTTGCCGGGCACCGGGTAGTTCACCACGGAAGGATCGGCGTTCGTGTCCACGATGGCGACGATGGGGATTTCCAGGCGGCGGGCCTCGGCGACGGCGATCGACTCGCGGGCGGAGTCCACGATCACGATCGCGTCCGGCTTGCCTTCCAGACCGCGGATGCCGCGGAGGTTACGCAGCAGCTTGTCGCGCTCCCGGCCGAGGGCGGAGAGCTCCTTTTTGGACATGGACTTGAATTCCGGCTGCTTCTCGATGTTCTCGAGCCACTTCAGGCGCTCGATGGACTTCTTCACCGTGCTCATGTTGGTGAGCATGCCGCCCAGCCAGCGGTGGTTCACGTAGAACTGGCCGGTCGCTTCCGCGGCCTCGCGCACGGCGTCCTGGGCCTGGCGCTTGCAGCCCACGAAGAGGATCTTTTTCCCCTTGCCAGCGAGGTCGGAAAGGAAGTCGGAAGCCTTGTCCAGACACTTCACCGTCTGCTCCAGGTTGATGATGTAGATCCCGCCCTTGTCCTTCATCAGGTAGGGCTTCATTTTCGGGTTCCACTTCTTGGTCTGGTGGCCGTAGTGGACGCCGGCGTCCACCATCTCGCTGATGAGTTCGTTGATCATTGATTTTCAGTTTGTCCCGCCTTGATTCAGGTCGGGCGATTCTTGGAAGACCCACCGCTTCGGCGTTCCCTTCGGTCTTCCGTTGTTGTGCGGCGGCGCAGGAAGGGGCTGGCGGAATAGGTGGAGGGCAGGCCCTTGGCAAGGGAAAAGGCTGATTTTGAAAGGGTGAAGGCGGGTTTGCACCCCCCTCCGGCGCGCCCCGGCCGGAGCCGCCGGGCCGGGCGGAATCAGACCTCGGGTTCGTCTTCCCAACTTTCCGGCACGTACATCACCCGCACGAAGTTCTCCTTCACCTTCTCGTCCCGCAGGTGGCGGCCGGTTTTTCGCTCCATCACGCGGCGCCAGATCTCGTTGCTGCGGAAGAACTCGCCACCGCGGCGCAGGAAGCGGTGATTCTGTTCATGGATCTTGTAGGTTTCCCCGATTTCCCTGTCGGAGCGCAGCTCGCCCCGGAGGTCGGTAGCGGTGAGCCGGATCTTCAGCTGGAAGGTTTCGGCCGTGTCGTTCCGGAAGCAGAAATCGACATAGTTGTAGAAGACCGCGCAGCCCGTGCCGAAGGGGATGCTGCGGTTCTGATCGGGAAAGGGGTCGAAGCTATGGGCGCTGCGCTCGGTGACCGTCAGCGGACTGTGAAGAACCAGCCAGTTCAGGAGGTTCGCCATCTGGCAGATACCGCCGCCCACGCCGGAGCGGGCCTTGCCCATGGAGAGCTCCATGCCTCTCAGAAAGCCGCGTTTGAGGGTAGGCTTTCCGACAAGGCGGCAGAAGGAGAAGACCTCGCCCGGCGCTATGCGCACTCCATCGATCAAGGGTGCCACGATCCCGAGGTTCACCACCTTGTTGAGCTGCAGCTGCATACCCGAATTGCCGAGGGCTTTGATCAGGCGGGATGAGTGGCACTTGACCAGATAGGGGAGTTGGCCCTCTTGCCTCCGGGCGAAGCGGCTGCGGTCTTTCTGCCACTCGATCCTGCGCCGCATCCGGTGATATTCCACGGCCAGGCGGTAGAGCAGGGGATGCCGGTGGCTGATCAGCATGGGTCGATTCAATCAGCCCGGGGCCAAGAGGGGCAATCCGATCGGATTTCTTCACGGCGATTTCACCGCGGACGATGTTTGCTTGAATGAATCCGGCGTGATGTGTCGTTTTGCGGGCGTGAAATTGATTCTATGCGCCGCATTGCTCGGCCCTTTCCTCGTTTACCCCTTGTCGGCGAATCCCCGGGAAGAAATCGCCGCCAAGGTCCCGCAGGCCAAGGCGATCCTGGATGCCTGGAGGGCGGAAAATCCCGTGAAGGCGGAGAAGAAAGTCCACATCATTTATTGGACCCCCTCCGACCGCGATCCGGCACCGGAGTACCGCGAGCGCCTCGGCGCGATCATGGAGGACATCCGGGATTTCTACGCGAAGGAAATGAAGCGCCTCGGCTTCGGTCCCCTGACCATACGCCTGGATTACGCCGCGGACGGGAAAATGAAGGTGCACGTGGCGAAGAGCCGCCTGCCTTACGAGAAATTCGAGGTCCAGTCCGGGGGGCAGATCCGCACGGAGTGCCTGCCGGTCCTGCGGGAGGCGGGCATCGATCCGGAGAATGAGACCATCGTGATCTTCTGCAACATGTCGAACTGGGATGCGGAAAAGCGCACGATCAACCAGAACAGCCCCTACTACGCCAGCGGCTCGAACCGCAGCGGCACCGCCTGGCAGGTGGATTCCCCGATTCTCAACCTCGCCTCGCTCGACAAGAAGGAGCCGCGAGTGAAGGACGGCCAGTACGGGGATATCTCCATCGGCCGCTACAATTCGATTTTCATCGGCGGCGTCTGCCACGAACTGGGCCACGCCCTCGGCCTGCCGCATAACAAGGAGCGTCCGGACGAGCGGGAGGCCTTCGGCACCGCCCTGATGGGCAGCGGGAACCGCAGCTATGGTGAGAACCTCCGCGGGGAGGGGAAAGGTTCCTTCCTCACGCTCGCGCACGGCTTGAAGCTGGCCTCGCACCCGATCTTTTGCGGATCGGTCAAGGGCATCGGCCTACGCCCGAACGGCGAGCTGCACGACGTGAAGTCCGAAGACTTC
>CBFGVD010000524.1:0-2756 GCA_965651965.1 uncultured Verrucomicrobiaceae bacterium
CGAGATCCGCCTCTACGACCGCCTGAAAACGGAAACGGCGGTCCTGGGAGGAAAGCGCCGGACCCTGGCCGCGGATTTCACGGTGCCCTGGGCCACGCTGCTGCAGGATACGCGGCAGCTCGCCCGCACCGGCATCACCTCCGTGATCCGGCGGGACAGCGGCCGCAAGGCAGGATTCGCGCTGCTCCAGGAATATGATCCGCAGCGAACGCCGCTCATCCTCGTCCACGGGCTTTTCTCCACCCCCCTGGCCTGGGCGGAACTGACGAACGAATTGTGGGCGGACCCCGCCGTGCGGCAGCGCTACCAGATCTGGCACTACCTCTATCCGACGAACCCGCCGCCCCTCTATTCGGCGCGGGTGATGCGCGGGCAACTGGATGAACTGCGGGGTTTCCTCGACCCGGAAGGAGACGATCCGGCGATGCAGCGGACGGTGGTGATAGCCCACAGCATGGGCGGGCTGCTCTCGAAATCGCTCGCGGTCGAGCCGCGGGATGCCTTCTGGGACGCGGTCTTCACCCGGCCGCTCGATTCGCTGAACCTGACTCCCGCGGAACATGCCACGCTGGAGGAGGCGTTCTTCTGGGAGCCGCGCGCGCATGTGGACCGCATCGTCTTCTGCTCCGTACCCTTTCGCGGGAGCACCTGGGCGGGCTCCTGGCTGGGTCGCTTCGGCAGCCTTTTCGTGGCTCGCAGCGATTCCTTCCAGGGGTTCTTCAAGGAGCTGGAGAAGAAAAATCCCGGCATGCTCCGGCCGGACTACCGCAGCCTCACGGGAGGGAAGATCACGAGCATCGTGGGCCTGAGCCCGCGCCAGAAATCGATGGAGATTTTCGATAGCCTGCCCCTGATCCCGGGCACGGCGGGGCATGTCATCACGGGGTCGCGGGATCTCTTCGTGGCACCTTCCAGCTCCAGCCTGCCTGGCGCGGAGTCCGCCCTGGAGGTGCCTTCCGGCCACGGTTCCTTCCACCACCCGCAGGCCATCGCGGAAATCCGGCGCATCCTCGCCCTGCCTCCGGCGCGAAAGGATTGGACGCGTGCGGAGGCACGGTAATGTTAGGCCCGTGATTTTCCCGATCAGCGACGACGACCGCCACCTGATGAGCCCGGCCTGGGTGAGCATCGTTTTGCTCGCGATCAACGGGGCGGTCTTCCTGCTTCAGATGATGGACCCCGCGATCACCTCCGGTTGGAGCGTGATTCCCTACGAGATCACCCACGGCATGGATCTGACGGAGGATCTTCTCATCCGCCAGGGCCGGGAAATCTTCCGCCTGCCGCAGGAGGCGGGGCCGAGCCCGATCTATCTCACGGTCCTGTCCGCCATGTTCATGCACGGCAACTGGATGCATCTGGGAGGAAACATGCTCTACCTGTGGATCTTCGGCGACAACGTGGAGCACCGCTTCGGCAGCCTGAAGTTCCTGGCCTTCTACCTGGTCAGCGGGATCGCGGCGACCTTCGCGCAGATCGCGACGAATCCGGAGGGCCTGATCCCGAACCTCGGTGCCTCCGGGGCGATTTCGGGGGTGCTGGGGGCCTATCTGGTGCTCTTCCCGCGCAACCGGGTGAACGCGGTGTTTTTCTTCCGGATCGTATCGCTGCCCGCCGTCCTGGTGATCGGCATGTGGGCTCTGATGCAGGTTTTCAGCGGCGCAGGCTCGGTCGCCCCGGCGGATCAATTCCGCGGCGGGGTCGCCTATGCGGCTCACATCGGCGGCTTCGTCGCCGGGGTGGTAATGGCGCTGTTTGCACGGATGGGCATGAAGAAGGAGCCGCCTTCCGTCTTCCGCCGAATCTACGAGGAAGAGCCGGGAGTGAGGCGGTATTGGTAATACGCGGGCGAGTCGTCCGGCTCACATCTCCGCCACCCGCGCGGAAAGGCCGCTGCTTGCGGCTGGCACCGGTATCGCGGCTCTCAAGGGCCTGCCGATCAATACGGGCAAGCGTGTTTCCAGCCAGTCGCGCGCGCCCCGCGTCTTCACCGCGCAGGCCCAGAGGGTGACGACATGCCAGCCCAGACGGCAGAGTTCCTTTTCCACCCGGGCGTCGCGGGCCTTGTTCCCGCCGATCTTGGCGGTCCACCATTCGACCTTGGATTTCGGCATCTTGAAATCCGGGCAATTCTCGTGGCCGTGCCAGAAGCAGCCGTGAACGAAGATCACCGTGTCGTATTTCGGCAGGACCAGGTCCGGCCGGCCGGGCAGGGATTTGTTCTTCGGCCCGCGGACGGTGAAACGGTAGCCGAGCCGGTGCAGCATGGAGCGGACGAGCAATTCCGGCCGGGTGTCTCCGCCGCGGATGCGGGACATCACCTCGGACCGCTTTTCCGGTGACCAGATATCCGCCATGGAAAAAAGCTAGCGGCCGGCAGGCAGGAAGGCGCAAGAAGTTAGATCGCAAGAGGGGGGGCGCGGCGCTGGAATTTCCGGGCCACCCGCTTCTCCCACCCGAAACCCTCGCCGCCATGAACATCCTGCCCTCCTCACGCCGCCGTTTCCTGCGGAATTTCTCCCTGAGTGCCGCCGGGCTGTGGGTGCCGGGAGCCTTCGCGGAAGCCCTGACCCTCACGCCGAAGCAGACCGAAGGGCCTTTCTACCCCGTGGATCTGCCGCTGGATACGGACAACGACCTGATCGTGCTGAACGACGGCCTGAGCCCCGCGCTCGGCAGCGTGACCCACCTGAGCGGACGAGTCACGGATGCGAAGGGCGAGCCGATCCGCAACGCGCTGGTCGAGATCTGGCAGG
>CBFGVD010000525.1:0-2751 GCA_965651965.1 uncultured Verrucomicrobiaceae bacterium
AACAACCTCGTGGACCGTATTGTTCCGGGTCCGCCGAAGGAGCATCCGCTGCTCGCTGCCGATCCGCTCCTTCTCAGCGCCGAGCCCTTCGCCTTCTGGGCCATCGAGACCTCCGGCAACTTCGATCTCGTTCATCCCGCCGTTGTCACCGCGCCGGACATCACGCCCTACTATCTGAGGAAGGTCCGCATATTGAACGGTCTCCATACCGCGCTCGTTTGCCGCGCGCTTCCCCGGGGAATTGAAACGGTCCGCGAATGCCTCGAACATCCCGAAGTCGGCCCCTGGCTGGAGGACCTGCTCTACCATGAGATCGTCCCCGTCCTCGAGGGCCGCGTCGATAACCCCGCTGCCTTCGCCCGCGTGACCTTGGACCGGTTCCGGAATCCCTTCCTCGACCACAAGCTCTCGGCCATCGCCCTCAACCACGAAGCCAAGCTCCGCGTCCGGCTGCTTCCCACCTACGGGGAATATCGTAGCCAATTCGGCCGCGAGCCGGCGCTGCTGTCCGCCTTGTTGGTTTGAAGGGGAGAGCAGGCCGCCCCTTGAAAGCCGGAAAAGGCTGCCGGATGAGCCCGGGAAAAACTTGGACCTCAGGATTTTCCCACTGGTTCCTGATATCGGGCTATCCCTTCCTTGGGCGCGTCCTTCCTCTGGCGGCGCGAAATTGCTGCTCCGTGCACCGCGATTTTTCCGGCTGGAAATAGCGGGATCTCAATTCACCGCCACGATCTGCTTCCAATCGATGTTCTTCGCGGAGATGTCGGCCAGAAGGGTTTTTACCTTGGCATCGGCGGTTTCGAGATCGGGCAATCGCTCGAATCCCCATTCCGCAGGCTCTTCCCCTGTTTTGAAAGGCATGGACACCAGCACGTAGGCCCATTTCTGCGCCTGGCCCTTCTTCAGCCGGTCACGCATGTCCACCATCGTCCGGTGTGAATGATCCTCCGTGACGGTTTCGTGTCCTACGAAAAAGTAATAAGTGAGGAAACTCAGATCCCTGGGATTTTTGCCGGATGGATCTTTCGAAACGTCGATCTTCGACAGAAGGCGCCGCGTGGGTAGTTTCTTGGTCCCGGCGATTTCCAAGGGCTTCTTCTCAGATCCATAGATCCTATGCCCTTGGGCCCCCATGCACCGTTCGGGGCGGTGGATCGAGTTCGCCAGGTCTTCGCCGGAGAGGACAATCGAAAGTTCGGCACCATCCGCGAGCCGGCGACCGAGCGAATCGTATTCGCCGTCGCGGGGCAGCATACAGCTTGCCTTTGAAAAGATGGTGTCCTTGGCCAAGGAACCGATCTCCTGCTCCGTGGGTTCTTCCCGCTTGGTCATCCAGCCACCGAGTTCGGCGGGGATTTCCATATTCATCGCGGATTCCGTCACCTTGAAAGGTGGCAGGAAAAATATGGAGGACAGTCCTGCCGCAAGGAGCGCTGCCAGAATGAAAGCACGTTTCATGGCACGGGAAGGGTGCTGGCTTTGGGCTCGTGCTCACCCACCACGCGGCGGATCTCACGTTTCCGCGGGCGTTTCCATGGGAGACCCTGTTCCAAGGCCGAATGGACCACGAGCAAGAGGAAGAGAGAGATCGGATAGAAGATCAGGAGACCCGACCAGTCGTGCCAGGTATTGGCTGCGAACTCCGCGTCACCATACTCGGAGATCACGAAGATCGAGGTCAGCCGCATCATGTTGCCGAGGATGGCCAGGGGGAATGCGGACAGAAGCAGAATCGCCTTCTTCCACAGGGAGACCTTGGCCAGATAGGCCCAGACCGAGGAAATCATCAGCAGCGCCATCAGGGAGCGGATGCCCCCGCAGCCTTCATTGATCTCAAGAGGCTTCCAGGCGTTGTGCGCCGAATAGATCTGGGTGCCGCGAACCACGGTCTCGATGCCGAAAAGTTCGGAACCCCACTGCGCCATGTGCGTGGAAAGGATCTGTAGCTTGGTGGTGGCTTGCTGGAATTGCGGCACCTGAATGCCGATCCACAGGAAGAAAAGGGGGAAGAGGAGCGCGCGCGATACCGGCCAGCCCCAGAGGAAGAGCGAAGAGCCCCACAGGATCATCGGCAGTCCGCCGATCGCCAGCCGCGGCTGGCCGCAGCGGTGAGCAGCCACGAAAAACAAGATCCCCAGAAAGACCAGCGGTAGCCCGATCCACATCCCTTTGGCGTTTTCGGAGAGGTTCCTCAGGTTTTTCCACTGCCAGGCGATCAGCCCGACGATGATAATCGGGACCATGAAACCGTGCTCGAAATCGTTCTCCTTGTTCCAAGTGCTCTGCAGCCAGTACGCCGGGGTGCGATTGCCTGCGTTCCCGAAACCTTCCACCACGAAGTAGAAAACGGCGACGATCAGACCGCAGAGCGCCGGCCCTGCCCATGCGGGCAGACCTCGCTTGCCGACCTCCGGGGGCGATGGCGGGTTGGGACTTTCCATCTTTCTGCGGGATGCAGGGTTGCCGATCCGGGCAGGACTGTCAACAATCCCGCCCCGCCGCACGTCCTGCATGAAAATCTTCAGTGGAACTTCCCACCGCGCGCTCGCCGAGCGCATCGCCGAAACCCTTGGGGAACCCCTCGCCGACGTCCATGTCACCGCGTTCCCGGACGGTGAAACTTTCGTCAAAATCAACGAGAACATCCGCGGCGATGACGTCTTCATCGTCCAGCCGAGCTGCCCGCCGACGAATCACAACATCATGGAACTGCTGATCATGGTGGATGCCGCCCGGCGTGCCAGTGCCGGC
>CBFGVD010000526.1:0-2740 GCA_965651965.1 uncultured Verrucomicrobiaceae bacterium
GACGCGGGCGTCCGGCGAGGTCCCGGCTCCCTGAGCGTAGCGCGGGTGGGCGAAGAGGCAGGCCGTGCCCCAGAGCAGCTTCTTGCCGGTCGCCTTCTGCAGGCCGGCCAGATGGTCCACCACCTGGTTCAGGGCTTCGGTGGATTTGGCGAAGTCGTTCAGCTCCGGCGCGAGATCCCGGTCGTGGAAGCAGTAATAGCCGATATCGATCTTCTCCAGGAACTCGAAGAAGACATCCGCGCGCTTCTTCGCATTGTCCACGGAGTCGGACTGGTCGTCCCAGGGCATGAGCGCCGTGCCGCCGCCGAAAGGATCGGAGAGGCTGTTGCGCATCACGTGCCAGTAGGCCGCGCCGAAGCGCAGGTGCTCGCGCATGGTTTTCCCTTCGATCACCTCGTCGGGATTGTAATGTTTGAAAGCGAAGGGATTCTTGGATTTCGAACCCTCGTAGACGATCTTGGGAATGTCCGGGAAGTAAGCCATGGAAGTCACCGCAATACGCGAGCGACCCGGGCGAGTCCATCACTGAATTGTGTATGTTTTTACAAACGGTGTCGCCTGAATCCAATCGGAATCCCGGAAGGGGGCTGAAATGGCTTGGACGATGCCGTCGCGGCGGGCCGGGGTGGGAAACCCGATGCCCGATTCGGAAGAGACGGGCTTGCGGATGGATGGAGTAACCGCTGAGACGCGAAGGCCGCGGAGGATCGCGGAGGAAGAAATGGAAAGGGGAGAAACAGGAACTCTGCGTTCCTCCGCGGCCTCAGCGTCTTTGCGGTAGTTGATCGGTCCGCGGCGGGATGCGCCTTTCCGCCCATCCGGCAAGGAACGGCGGATGGACGGATGGGTCGCGTTTCTACCGCCGCCGCGCGGCGATCACCCCGTAGCGCGGGCTGAAGATCCAGGCCGCCAGGAAAAAGAGGCCCAGCAGCATCACGATCGCCGGTCCGGGCGCGAGGCCCAGCCAGGAAGAGGAAATCACTCCCAGCACCGCGCCCGCGGCACCCAGCGCGCCGCCGCCCCAGAAGAGCGCGGAGGTGCGGTCCGTGAGCAGGGAGACCGTGGCCGCGGGGGCCACCAGCATCCCCACGGAGAGCACGCAGCCCACCGCCTGCAGGGAGGCCACCAGGGACAGGATCAGCAGGCCGAAGATCAGGTACTGCATGGAGCGCACCGGCACCCCCTGCGCCGCCGCCACGTTCGGCTCGAACATCGTCAGCAGCAGCGGCCGCATCAGCAGGTTCGCCACCAGCAGGGTCACCGCGCCGATGGCGAAGGAGACCCACAGATCCGGGGTGCCTACCGCCAAGATATCCCCGAAAAGCCAGTGCTCCAGCTCCTGCCGGGTATCCAGCCGCGGCAGCAGCGCCACCCCGGCGGCGAAGGCGGTGGTATAGATCACCGCCAGCGCGGTCCCCTGCGCCACGCGGTTTCCCCGCGCCACCGCCACCGAGCCAAGGCCCACCATCAGCGCCGCGAAGAGCGCCCCCACGAAGGCGCTCGCCTGCGTGAGCACCCCGGTGAGCAGGATGCCCAGCGTGATGCCCGGCAGCATCGTGTGGGACAGCGCGCTCACGGAGAGCGCGTTCCGCCGCAGCACCACGAAGCCGCTGAAAAAGCCGTTCGTGAAGCCGATCAGCAGGGCCGCGGCCAACGCGCGCTGGTAAAAGGGATTGGCGAAGAGATCCACGGGGAAAGTCAGAGGGCGGTTGCGGCGGCCCGCGGCGCGGCGCGCTCCGCGGCATCCGGGGCGTGGCCGAAGGCGCGGTCGATGTTTTTCGGCGCGAGCGCCTCCGCGGCGGCACCGAAGGCGATCGGGCGGGTTTTCAGCAGCAGCGCTTCGTCGAAGAGCCTTGGCGCGGTGGTCAGATCGTGATGGGAGGCGATGACCAGCCGCCCCTCGTGGGACAGGCGCTCCAGCAGTTCGCCGAGCTGGCGGGAGGCATTCCGGTCCAGGCCGGTGAAAGGTTCGTCCAGCAACAGCACGTGCGCCTCCTGCGCCAGCGCCCGGGCCAGGAAGGCGCGCTGCTGCTGCCCGCCGGAGAGCTCGCGGATCTGGCGTTTCTGGAGATCCAGCAGGTCCAGGGAGGCCAGCGCGGCATCCACCGCGGCATCGTCCTCCGCGCGGAAGCGGCCGAAGATCCCCGTCTGCGGGTAGCGGCCCATTTCCACCAGGCCGCGCACGGTGATGGGGAAGGACCAGTCCACCTCCTCCCGCTGCGGCAGGTAGGCGAATTCGCGCGACCAGCGTTTCACCGCCGTGCCGCGCCAGCGGATGCTCCCGCCGGAGCGGGGGACCAGCCCGGCGATCGCCTTCAGCAGCGTGCTTTTGCCCGCGCCGTTCGGCCCCACCAGCGCCACCCGGTTCCCGCAGGAGGTGGCGAAGGAGACATCCTCCAGCGCCAGGGTATGGCGGTAGTGCACGCGCAGGGACTCGATCGCCAGTTCGTGGTGGTGCGCGTGGTGCGCGCAGCAATCGTGGTGCTCCTCGCTCATGGCAGTTCCCAGATGTCGTCGATGTCCCCGGGCGCGTGGAAGACATGCTCCAGCGTCTCCTTGCCCGGGATCTCCAGCCGCAGCTTGGCGAAGCGGTGGCCGGGCGGGGGATCGTCCCAGGTCACGCGCAGGAAGACCACCGGGTATTCCCCGGAAAGCTCCAGGGTGCCGGTGAGGGGTGCACCCGTATCGGCCCCTTTCACGACGGCGGCCCCGCCCTCCAGGGCGACCGTCTTCGCCCGGG
>CBFGVD010000527.1:0-2729 GCA_965651965.1 uncultured Verrucomicrobiaceae bacterium
GCGCCGCTTGCTTTCCGGCCGCTGCAGGATCTCGTGCAGCTTCATCAATCTCTGTCCGGCGGATTGCGCGTCGTAGGTGTTGAAGGCGATCCGGTAGCGCTTCCCTTGCTCCAGGGGCCGATCCTTGAGACGCAGCGGTCTCAGTTCTCCGCCCGCCAGCTCCGCCTGGAAAGGCCACAGCCGGCGGACGCCCCCGTCCTCCTGCACGATTTCAGCCAGATCCGCGGCCGTCAGCTCCGCAACGACGAGGCCGTTCTCATAGGGCAGCAGCTTCCAGCAATCCGCCACCGTTTTCTCCCCGGCGGCGAGGGGCTCCTTGCCGAAGCTGCCGTGGAATACCCCGTCCACTTGCATCCCCTCCTTCGCCAGTGCCGACGAGAAGGCCTCGCATAGCAGGGGAGCCACCCCCTCCGCGGGGATTTCGTCCGTCACGGTGCAGACTTTCCGCTGCATTTGCTCTTCCGCCTTCGCCAGGTCCGGCCGGGCGATTTCCATCACCAGCGGGTCGAGGTCGAAGCGGGAATCCATCAGCACCGTGAAGGCCCGGCGGTCGATCAGCTTCCGGCTCTCCAGATCGAAGGTGAGATCCACCCGCCCGCAGTGGATGCCGTAATAGCCCGCCTGCGAGCAGAGCACCCGGCCGCTCATCCAGGAGGGCTGGTCCTGGTGCGTGTGACCGGCCAGATAGACATCCACCCCCCCGGCCCCCGCCAGCATTTCCCGCACGGGATTCGCGAAATCATCCCGCGCCCGCCAACCCATGTGGCCGAGCACCACGATCGCATCCACCCGCTCCGCCTTCAGCTCGTCCACGCTGCGGCGCAGGGACTCCGCCGGGTCCAGCACCGCCACACCGCCCAGCGTCTCCGGCGCGAGCCAATAGGGCAGGCCGGGCGTGGTCAGTCCCGCCAGGCCGATGCGGAAGCCGCCGGCCTCGCGGATCATCCACGGCTTCACCTTGGCCCATGTCCCGCCCGCTTCGCCCGCGTCCTTGCCGTCGATCCGCAGGTTTCCCGCCAGCACGCCCGGCTGCGAAAGGGCCAGCGCGCCCTCCAGCGTCTCCCGGCCCCAGTCGAAATCATGGTTCCCCGGGACCCAGGCATCGTAGCCCAGCTTGTTGAATAGCCCGATCATCAGCTTCCCGCCCGTGTTCAGGCCGGCGGGGGTGCCCTGGTACACGTCGCCGATGTCCACCAGCAGGGAGTCCGGGCATTCCCGCCGCCAGCGGCGGATTTGGGTGGCGCAGCGTGCCAGCCCGCCCACGTCGCCCAGGCCCTCGTAGGTCGCCGTCGGCAGGATGTGGCCGTGCAGGTCCGTCGTGTGCAGGATGGAAACGGTCTTCGCGCGCCGCTCCGGTGCCGCCCCGAGCCATCCGGCCCCGAGCCAGGTGCCGCCCGCGGCAAGAAAGCGCCTGCGGGAAAGGGAAGCGGAGCAAGCATCCTTCATCGCCCCCGATGCTATCGGGGAGCCGCTCCGGCATCAATCCGGCGTTGCTGGCGCTATCGTTGCTCGGCCAGATATTCCTGGAGAAATCCCGCGGTGCCCGGATCATAGGCGCTCGCGGGGCCGGGATTGAGGATCAGGCGCGGGGCGGTATTCCCCCCGGAGCCGTCCCAGGCGGCGGTCTCGCCCATTCCCCGCCGCGCCAGGCGGCGCAGCATCTCGCCGCCGCCGCGGGTCTCCGGCCGGCGGGTTTGCAGGCGGTCCTTCGCCTCATCCGGCCGGAAGGTCCAGGCAAAGGCCGGCCTTAGGGCCAGCCCGCGCTCGTCCCAGGTCCGCCCTTCGCCGAAGCGCAGGTCCGCCAGCCAGATGCCGCCGGGCACCTTGCGGGCGATCCACCAGCCTTTGGAGAAATTCAGCACCGTTTTCACCTCCCGCTCGCCGGTGAATCCTTCCAGATCCGCCTCGCCTTTCGGTACCACGATCCAGCGGATCCCTTGCCCGGCGGGATCGAAAACGGAACGGGAGCCGATCCAGATCTCCCCCGGCCGCTCCACCAGGACGCGCCAGAGGATGATATTGAAGGGCGACGGGCCTTCCATCTTGCGCTGCCAGGAGACGGCCCGCCGCGCCAGATCCGCTTCCACCGCCCGGCCCACCGAGTGTTTCGCCCAGAAGCTCAGCCCCACGTAAAAAACGCTGATTCCCAGGCACCACCATGCGGTGCGCCGGCCCTTGCCCTTTTTCCACTCCTTCGCTTCCACGAAGAGGCCGATCACCACCGCCACCAGCAGCGGGATGGTGAAAAAGGGATCGATGATGAAGAGGTTGTCGGACGAGACCGGGTAGCCCGAAAAGGGAGAGAAGATCTTGGTCCCGTACACCGTGAAGACGTCGATCAGCACGTGCGTGCTCCAGGCCAGGAAAACGAAGAGCCCCGCCCGTTGCGGTGTCACTTTCTCCTTTTTCCAGCGGCGTGCCAGCGGCCTGGCCAGCCACAGGGAAACGGCGGCCATCAGGAGCAGGGAATGGGAAAAACCCCGGTGGACGGAAAGATTCCGCGCCGTATCCAGCAGCGGGCTCAGGATCACGTCCAGATCCGGGATGGTGCCGAAAAGCGCCCCCCAGGCGATCGCCCGCCGCCCGAGCTGCCGCCCGAGCACCAGTTCCCCGATCACCGCTCCCAGCGCCGCCTGCGTGATGGAATCCACGGCCGGGAGGAAAGGGGCAAGCACGCCGCGCGGTCAAGCCCGGGGGAGTGTTCATCCGAGCGCGGGGCCGCGCCGCCG
>CBFGVD010000528.1:0-2725 GCA_965651965.1 uncultured Verrucomicrobiaceae bacterium
CTTGCGGGTGAACATGAAATCGAGCTGGCCGCTGTTCACGATCTGGCCGCCGTTCTTGTTGAAGATGGTCTTCATGTTCACCACGGAGCGGTTGGTATTATCTGTGGCGCACTCGATGTAGAAGAGCGAGCCGTGGGGCCCCTTGCCCTCGTAGGTCACCTCCACGATGTCCGCGGCGTCCTTTCCGGCGGCGCGCTTGATCGCGGCCTCGATCTTGTCCTTCGGCAGGTTCTGGGCCTTCGCATTGGCGATGGCCAGGCGCAGCGGGGCGTTCGCCGCCGGGTCCGGGCCGCCGTTTTTGGCAGCCATGGTGATGGATTTGGCAAGCTTCGGGAAAACCTTGGACATCAGGTCCCAGCGGGCTTCCTTGGCTCGGCGGCGGCATTCGAAGGCTCGTCCCATATGAGTGAAATTCTCGGTTGCCGCGGATTGAAGCGGATCGGCAGGCCCGGGCAAGCGCAAGCTGGAGTCTTCCCCGCAAAGCGCGGGTCTCTCCCGCAGCGAAAAGGTTGCGCCCTTCCGGCCGGGGAGACGGGAGAAAAAGCCCCGCGGCCGCCCACGGGAGGATTCCTCACGGAGCATTGCGACTCATCGGCAACCCGCGGAGGCGATGACCGGTCGCGAGCCGGATGGCGCTGCCGAGCGCCGGGGCGATGGCCATGATGGGGCACTCCCCGGCACCGGCGGAGGGGAGATCGGGGCGGTTTACCAGCACGGTCTCGATCGGCGGGACATCGGAAAAGCGCGGCACGCGGTATTGCGAGAAAGCCGGATTCAGGATCTTCCCGCCCGCGAAGCGGATCGCTTCGGAAAGCGCGCCCCCCAGCCCCATCACGATGCTGCCCTCCACCTGGTTCTTCAGGTGCAGCGGATTGACGATGGCCCCGCACTCGAAGGCCACGACGATGCGCTTCACCTTCACATTCCCCCCCTTTGCCTCCACTTCCACGCAATTCGCCACGTAGCCGCCCTTGTCGATCCCGCAGGCGATGCCGCAGTGGCCCTTGCGCCCCTCCCAGCCGAAGCGTTCAGCCGCGGCTTCCAGCACGGCACGCAGGCGGGCATCCTTGAGATTCCGCAGGCGGAATTCCAGCGGGTCGAAGCGCCCGCTCTCCGCCAATTCGTCCATCATGGATTCCCGCGCGAAGCAATTCGCCGCGGAGCCCAGGCCGCGGTAGGAGCCCTGCCGCAGCGGGGACTTGCTGCCGTGGCTGCGGACGAATTTCACCGGCACCTCGTAGGGCGTGTCGATGCCCGCGCCGCCGGGATTGTGGCTGTGGAATTCCCAGGCGCTCAGCCGCCCCCCGGCGGCAATGCCGGCGCGGACTTCGATGAACGCCGCGGGGCGGAAATAGGCCCAGCGGAATTCCTCCTCGCGCGTCCAAGCAACCTTCACCGGTTTGCCCAGCGCCCTCGCGAGGCGGGCGGCCTCCACGGCGGCCTCGCCGCTGTGCTTGCCGCCGTAACCGGAACCGGTGTCCGGCACGATCACGCGGACCTTTTCCGGCGGTAGCGAAAGGGCGCGGACGATCTCGTCCTTCACGCCGAAGGGCCGCTGCGTGCCGGTCCAGGCGGTCAGCTTGCCGTCCTTCCATTCGGCAAGACCGGCGCGGGTCTCCAGCGGCGCGTGGGCGATGTAGTTCACGGTGAATTTCCGCTCCAACTTGCCCGCGGAGGCAGCCAGCGCCTCGTCGATGCGACGGCCCTCGTCGCCGCGGTCGAAATCGTTCTTGATGAGGTCCCACAGGTCGTCGTTGGAGGGGCCGTCGCCGCCTTCCCATTCCGCGGCGAGCAGGCCGAGCGCCTGCGCGGCCAGATAGGAATCCGGAGCCGCCACGGCCACGAAATCGCCCTCCCGGACCACTTCCACGCCCGGCAGGGCCTTCGCCTTCGCATCGTCCAGCGACTTCAATTTCGCTCCGTAGAGCGGCGGGCGCAGCACCTTCGCATGGAGCATTCCGGGCAGGCTCATGTCCGTGGTGTAGCGGTGCTTGCCGGTCACGTGGTCGCGCCCGTTCACCTTCGGCACGGAGGTGCCCGCCACCTTCCACTCGCCCGCGGGCTTCAGCGGGGTCCGGTCGGTGACTTCGGCCGCCAGTTGTTTGCCTTTCAAAAGCGCGCCGTAGCCGAGCGAGCGGCCGTCGCGGTGGCGGACCACCGCATCGGCGGCGGACAGATCGGCAAGCTCGGCCTGCCATTGTTCCCTGGCGATGCCGATCAGCTCTTGCCGCGCGGCCGCGGCCGCGCGGCGCAGATAGAGCGCCATATCCGGCGTGCTGCGGCTGCCGAAGGTGCCCATGTCGAAAGGCACGAGGTCCGTATCCGCCATCACCATGCGGATCGACGCCACCGGCACGTGCAGCTCCTCCGTCACGGCCTGGCTCAGGGAGGTACGGATATTTTGCCCTACCTCGGTCTTGCCGGTGCAGACGCGCACCGCGCCATCCTCCCCGATGTGAATCCAGGCGGAGACCTCCGCAGGACGGGCCGGGCCTCCGCGCCTGCCCCTGCGTCTTTCCTGCGCCGGTAGCGGCGGGGCGAGGTGGACGGCCAGCAGGCCGCCGCCCAGGAGCTTGAAGAAATGCCTGCGGTCGAAAGCGGGAGCTGCGGTCTTCATCACGGGTTCTTGGCAAGCGTTTCGGAAGCGCGCTTCACGGCGGCGCGGATGTTGTTGTACACGCCGCAGCGGCAAATGTTCCCGTCCATCGCGGCGAGGAATTGCTCT
>CBFGVD010000529.1:0-2667 GCA_965651965.1 uncultured Verrucomicrobiaceae bacterium
AGCGCCGCAGCACCAGGGAAACCTTTGTCGCCGCTTCCTGCATGCTTCCCGCCGCGGGAGACGCCAGTGCCGCGGCGGCCCGGCGGTAGGCTTCCTCCCGCGTTTTCACGGGATCCACGATGCCGGTTTTCCGGCGGCGGAGCAGGAACCAGGCGAGCAGGGCGAGAAGCAGGACCCCTCCGGCGATCGCCCACCAGACCCAGGGCGGCAGGCCGGGATCCGGGAGCAGGGATTCCGCGGGAACCGGATCCCGCAGCACGAGCGAATCGTCTGTGGTCGCTTCCTTCATTCAGCGGGTGCGCTTGCGGGCGCGTCTTTTGAGCAGGCGGTGGAGATCGGTCATGCGGTCGCGGTCGGTGGAGATCTGCGCGTGGTCGATGCCGTGCTTCTTGCACACGCTGGCGATTCCCTCGGTTTTCCGCCGCATCAGCTTCTCATAGCCCATCCGCAGGTTGGCATTGTTGGTATTCACCATCACTTCCCAACCCGTTTCGGGATCGCTGAGAACCACCCGGCCGGCGCGGGGGAGCTTGTTTTCCAAGGGGTCGCTCACCTGGAGGGCGATGGTCTCGTGCTTCCGCGACAGTTTCCCGAGCGGCTTGTCGATCGGATCGTCGAAGAAATCCGAGATCATGAAGACGAAGGCCTTCCGGCGCAGGGTGCGGATCAGGAAATCGCAGGCGGCGGAAATGGAGGTGCCCTGCTCGGGCGGCCGGGCCATCAGGATCTCGCGCACGATCCGCAGCACGTGGCGCGTGCCCTTCGCGGCGGGGACGAAGAAGAAGGCGTCCTTCGCGAAGAGCAGCAGGCCCACCTTGTCGCCGTTCCCCGCGGCACTGAAGCCCAGGATCGCCGCGGCCTCCGCCGCCGCCTCGCGCTTGCTGAAGTGGATGCTGCCGAAATCCCCCGAACCGGAAACATCCACCGCCAGGATCACCGCCAGCTCGCGCTCCTCGCGGAATTTCCGGATGTAGGGCGAGCCCATCCGCGCCGTCACCTTCCAGTCGATGAAGCGGATCTCGTCCCCGTGCTGGTATTCCCGGAAATCATCGAAATCCAGCCCCTGCCCGCGGAAGGAGGACTGATATTCGCCGGCGAAGGACTCCTTCACCAGCCGCCGCGCCTTCAGCTCCAGCTTCCGGACGCGGTTCATCACTTCCTCGATATGTTCGTCCTCGGTCATGGCTAGGGAGACGCAAGATTTGAAGATTCAAGACGCAAGGCTGGAAAACCAGTCTCGCGCAACTCCGGGTCTTCTTCCTGCCTGCTCAAGTCTTCCGTCTTGTGTCTTGAAGTCTTCCGTCTTCACGGTACCGGCACCTTGGACAGCACTCGGTCCAGGATCTGGTCCGTATTCACGTCCTCCGCCTCCGCCTCGTAGCTGAGCAGGATGCGGTGGCGCAGGACATCGTGCGCCATGTCCTTCACGTCCTGCGGGGTTACGAAGGCGCGGCCCGCGGAAAAGGCTCGTGCCCGTGCCGTGAGGGCGAGGTTGATGGTGCCGCGCGGCGAGGCCCCGGAGCGGATCAGGTGTTTCAGCCCGGCATCGACCTTCGCCGGCTGGCGGGTCGCGCGGATCAGATCCACGATGTATTCCCGCACCGCGGGGTCGATGTAGATTTGGTTCACGTGCGCGCGGGACTCGGCCACCTGCTGGGGGTTCGCCACCGTCCGCGTGCGATAGACCGGCGCGGAGGTGGCCATCCTGTCCAGCACTTCCAGCTCCTCCTCCTTGCTCGGGTAGCCCACGCTCACCTTCAGCAGGAAGCGGTCGAGCTGGGCTTCGGGAAGCTGGTAGGTGCCCTCCTGGTCGATGGGATTCTGGGTCGCCAGCACCAGGAAAGGCTCCGGCAGGCGGTAGCTCGTGTCCGCCAGGGTCACCTGCTTTTCCTGCATCGCTTCCAGCAGGGCGGATTGGACCTTTGCCGGAGCGCGGTTGATTTCGTCCGCCAGGATCAGGTTGTTGAAGATAGGGCCGAGCTTCGGGGTGAATTTCGCTTCCTGCGGATTGTAAACCATCGTGCCCAGCAGGTCCGCGGGCAGCAGGTCCGGGGTGAACTGGAAACGCGCGAAACTGGCGTCGAGCGAGCCGGAGAGCGCTTTCACGGCCAGGGTCTTCGCCAGCCCGGGCACGCCTTCCAGCAGGATATGGCCGTTGCACAAGAGGCCCACGACCAGGCGGTCCACCAGGCCGTCCTGCCCCACCAGTACCCGGCCCATTTCCTCCTTCACGGCGGTGATCCAGCCGCTGGTGGCGGCGATCCGTTCCTGCAATTCTTCAGTCGTCATGTGTCGCTTGTGAAAAGATGCTCACGCCCGCGGCGGGAGGGCCAGCGAGAAACCGGCCTGCACGGCTCAAAGCGTGCCGGAAGCCCCGCGATGTTTGAAAAAGAGCATGGAAAACCGTCCCTTGTTCCCATGATCCCGGCGGAACGGGCATTTCCCCGGCACCGGCTCGCCGGGGAAGGCGGCCTCGAATCCACCGCCATGCCACGCCGGGGCCGGGAATTTCAGGCGCGGATCCAGGCGAGCACCTTGGAATCATCCCCCTCTGCCGCCCATACCTGGCGGAGGAAATCCGCCGGGTGGAGCCCGCCGTTCTTGGCCAGGAAATTCCGGTCGCCGCCGCAGCCGTACATCAGGTCCGGATCCAGTTCGCCGCGGAGC
>CBFGVD010000530.1:0-2657 GCA_965651965.1 uncultured Verrucomicrobiaceae bacterium
GGGAAGACCAGTGCCGGGCATTTGCCCCCGAGCTCCAGGGTCACCGGGATCAATTGGCGCGCGGCGGCGGCGAGCACCTTGCGGCCGGTCGCCCCGCTCCCGGTGAAAAAGATGTGGTCGAAGGGTTGCGCGAGCAGCTCCTCCACCACCGCCGGGCCGCCCTGCTCGACGCAAACCTCGCCGGGATCGAAGCACGCGGCGATGAATTCCGCGACGGCCGAGGCCGTGGCGGGGGAGTGCTCCGACGGCTTCAGAACCGCGGTGCCGCCCGCGGCCAGGATGCCGGCCAGCGGGGTGAGGAGCAGCTGCAGCGGATAATTCCACGGACCGATGACGAGCACGGAGCCGCAGGGCTCCCGGCGGACCTCGGCGCGGCCCGGCCACGCCAGCGCCGGCACCCTGCGGGTTTCCGGCTTGAGCCAGCGCTTCAGGTGCTTGAGCGCGTGCGCCGCTTCTTGCCGGACGACCAGGATTTCCGAGGTGTAGCCCTCGGCCGGATGTTTCCCCAGGTCGGCGTGCAGGGCGTCCAGCAAGCGGGCCTCGTGCCGGGCCAGCCCGTCCAGAAGGGCCCGCAAGGATTCCCGTCGCGCGGCGGCACCGCGCGGGTCCCGGGCTTTCAGCCATGCGCGCTGGCGGCAAGGAAGGGCGACCGTGGACATGCGTCCGAGACATTCATCTTCCCCCGCGGAATCTCTAGCAAAAAACCGGAACCGCGCGATACTCGGGCCCAATGCCGCGCCAGCATGCAAGGAAAGTCATCGTGATAGGAGCCGGTCTCGGCGGACTCTCGGCAGCGATCTCCCTGGCCCAGGCGGGCTACCGCGTTTCCATCCACGAGAAAAACGGGCAGATCGGCGGCAAATTGAACGTCTTGAAGACCGGCGGTTACACCTTCGATCTCGGCCCCTCCATCCTCACGCTGCCTCACATCTTCGAGCGCTTGTTCGAGCGCTCCGGAAGGAAAATGGCGGATTACATCCCGATCCGCAGCGTGCGGCCCCACTGGCGGAATTTCTTCGAGGACGGCCAATCGATCGACCTGCACCCCGATCCGCAGGTGATGGCGGCCGAGGCCCGCAAGGCCGGGGAAGATCCCGCGGCAGTCGAGCGCTTCCTGGATTATTCCTATCGGCTTTTCGACCTGGTGAACGAGGGCTATTTCGAGAAGGGGCTCGATACGGCCAGGGATTTCTCGCGGCATTACGGCTTCCTGCAGTTCCCCAGGTTCGACTTCTTCCGGACCATGCACGGCGGCGTGGCACGGCACCTGAAAACGCCCCGGATGCGGGACATCTTCGACTATTTCATCAAGTATGTCGGATCCTCGGCCTACAGCGCCCCGGCGTTCATGAATTGCCTGCCCGCGATCCAGTTCCGCTACGACCTGTGGTACGTGGACGGCGGCATGTACGGGATCGCCCTGGGGCTCGGGCGGCTGCTGGACGAACTGGGGATCGAGGTGAACCTGAACAGCGCCGTGGCCGGGATCCCGCGCGAGGGGGCGAAGGTGAAGGGCATCGTCACCGCGGACGGCACCTTCCATGCGGCGGATATCGTCGTCTCGAATGTCGAGGTCATCCCTGCGTACCGGGAGCTTCTCGGCGAGGACGAAGGCTTCATGAAGGATCTGGCTAAATACGAGCCCTCCTGCTCGGGGCTGATCCTGGACCTCGGCCTGGACACCACCTACCCCCGGCTCGCCCACCACAATTTCTTCTTTTCCGGGAACCAGAAGGAACACTTCCGCAGCGTCTTCGGGAAGCGCGAGCTGCCGCAGGATCCCACCATCTACCTCGTGGCCGCCTCGCGCAGCGATCCCACGGTCGCGCCGGAGGGCTGCGACACGCTCAAGATCCTGCCGCACATCCCCTACATCAGCGACGAGCATCCGTTGACTCCGGAAGACTACGCTGCCTTCAAGGAACGGGTCCTGGACAAGCTCGAGCGCATGGGCCTGCACGATCTCCGCAAGCACGTGGTGGTCGAGCACATGTGGACTCCCCTGGACATCCGCGAACAGTATAACTCGAACAAAGGATCGATCTACGGCGTCGTTTCGGACCGCCTCAGGAATTTCGCCTTCAAGGCGCCGAAGCAGAGCACCAAGTATCCGAACCTGTTCTTCGTCGGCGGATCGGTGAATCCGGGCGGCGGGATGCCCATGGTGGTGCAGTGCGGGCAAAACGTGGCAAACAAGATCGTCGCATGGGAGAGGGATGGATCATAGCCGGCATCGGCACCGTGCAATGGCTGGTATCGCTGCGGCTCCTGGCCCGGCTGGCCGCTCCCCCGGCGGGAGCGGGGGGGCGGGGGATGACCCGGGAGGTTTCGATCATCATCCCGGCACGCGATGAGGCGGCCAACCTTCCGCGCCTGCTGGGATCGATCGCCATGCAGGGAGTCCCGCCGCGGGAGGTGCTGGTGGTGGACGACGGGTCCCGCGACGGCACGGCCGGGATCGCCGCTGCCCATGGAGCGAGGGTGATCCGGTCCGAAGGCCTCCCGCCCGGGTGGCGGGGGAAGCCGTGGGCCTGCGCGCAAGGCGCCCGCGCGGCGGAATGCCGTCTCTTCCTCTTCCTGGATGCGGATTGCCAGTTCGAGCCGGGCGGCCTGGAGGCGATCCTGGGCCGCTATCCCGGCGGGGCCTTCGCCGTCTG
>CBFGVD010000531.1:0-2653 GCA_965651965.1 uncultured Verrucomicrobiaceae bacterium
TTTCATCCTTCAGCCACTGGCTAAGGCGGAGGACGCACATGGTCTTGCCCGAGCCCACCGGGCCGCCGACACCGAGGCGGAAGGGGCGCTTGGAATCAGGAAATGAAGAGTCGGGCATCGGCACGGGCATGGCGGAGCGAGGCAATTTCGAGCAGGGGATTGAACCACCCGCAAGGCGGGCGGGAAAGGGCGGCGTCGATCTCCGCGCCGAGACGATCCAGGGTCCGGCGCACGATGGCCTGGCAGGCGCTCTGGCCGAGACGCAGCAGCTTCATCGAAGCGGTGGCGAAGCCGGTGATCGTCTGGAAGGCGAAGGCACGGGCCGCCTGGGGCAAGGGAACCGGGGCGAGCTCGATGGCGGTGACGACGAGATGGTGGCTGAAAGGGCGGGCGGCGGCATGGCGCTCCACCAGGGGCGAGGGCGCGAGCTGGCGCAGGAGTTCCAGGCGGCGTGAGCCGATGCGGCGGGAGGCATCCCGGGTCTCCGCGGGGAGCCGCCAGGCATCGAGCTCCTCATCCAGCTCCTGCAAGTGCCGGGCGTCCCCTTTTTTCGCGGCGGCGTGGGCCTCCACGAAATAGGGCAACTCGAAGACGAGCAACGCGGGCAGGATCTGCCGCTCCAGGAAGCGCTCCAGGCCGCCGGCGTCCTTCACGACCCCGGCTTCGACCAATTCCTCCAGTCCGTAGGAATGGGCGTAGGCCCCGGAGGGGTATTGGGAATCGTTCGCCTGCATGAGCCACAGCCACGGATCGGGCGGCGGCGCTTGCTGGTCGGAAGGTGTCGGGTAATCCGGCATCGGGGAAATAGGAAGACGCCCGCGAGCGGAACGGCACAGCCGTTCCGCTACGCATGGGCCATCGCCTTCAGGGGTTGGAAGAGCACCTCAGGTTCGGTGAAAGCCCAGCCTTCGCGCTGCAGGAGATTGGCCATCGCTTCATCGTGCAGCACGCGGATGAAGCCCTCCGAGATCTGCGCGGGCAGGTGCAGGTTCCCCACTTTCCAGGCGACAAGCGCGGCCTGGGCGGGAGACTGGAAGGCGATCTCGTACACCGTCTCCGGAAGCTGGCGGACGATGTAATCCTTCCCCCCCTCCCGGAACACCACGCAGCCGTCCACGAGGCGGCTTTCCAGGTCGAAACCGAACTCCGTGCCGTCCTCCGCGGTGCCGCGCCAGCGGCGCTTGAGGAACCGGCGGCGCTCCGCGGAAAGGACGATCCGGTCCGGTTCGGGAAGGTCCGAGGCGGCGGCGAGCATGCGCCGGACGATGTGCAGGGGTTTGCTGGGTTCCACGGCTACGGATCAGAAGAGGAAATAGCGCTGCGCCATGGGTAGCTCCGCCAGCGGCTCGCAGCGGAGTTCCACCCCGTCCGCGGTCACGGTATAGGTCTCGGGATCGACGGTGATTTCCGGCAGGGCGGCATTGAAAGGAAGGTCCGTTTTTGAAACCGAGCGGCAGCCCTTCACGGCAACGAGGCGCTTCCGGAGGCCGAGATCCGCGAGAGTGCCGGATTCCAGCGCGGCGGCGCTGACGAAGGTGACGGAAGTGGAGTGGAGCGCCTTCCCGAAGGCACCGAACTGCGGGCGATACATCATCGGCTGGGGCGTCGGAATGGAGGCGTTCGGATCGCCCATGTTCGCCCAGGCGATGAGTCCGCCCTTCAGCACGGTCTCCGGCTTCACGCCGAAGAAGGCGGGCTTCCAGATCACGAGGTCCGCCAGTTTCCCGGGCTCGATGCTGCCCACTTCGTGCGCGATGCCGTGGGTGATGGCGGGGCAGAGGGTGTATTTCGCCACGTAGCGCAGGGCGCGGAAATTGTCCGCGGCGGGGTGGGAACCGCCCTCCAGCCTGCCGAACTGGACCTTCATCTTGTGCGCGGTCTGCCAGGTGCGCGTGATGACCTCCCCGATGCGGCCCATGGCCTGGGAATCGGAGGACATCATGGAGATCGCGCCGAGGTCGTGCAGCAGGTCCTCCGCGGCGATGGTCTCCGGGCGGATGCGGCTTTCGGCAAAAGCGACATCCTCCGGGATGCGGGAGTCGAGGTGGTGGCAGACCATGAGCATGTCCAGATGCTCGTCGATGGTATTCACCGTGAAAGGCCGCGTGGGATTTGTGGAAGAAGGCAGGACATTCGCCTCCCCGCAAACGCGGATGATATCCGGCGCGTGGCCGCCGCCCGCGCCCTCCGAATGATAGGTGTGGATGGTGCGGCCTTTGAAAGCGGCGAGGGTGCTCTCCACGAACCCGGCCTCGTTCAGGGTATCCGTGTGAATGGCGACCTGGACATCGAGTTCATCGGCCACGGAGAGGCAGGTATCGATGGCCGCGGGAGTGGTGCCCCAGTCCTCGTGCAGCTTCAGGCCGATGGCCCCGGCAAGCACTTGCTCGCGCAGCGGCTCCGGGGAGGAGCAGTTCCCTTTCCCGAGGAAGCCGAGATTGACCGGAAATGCCTCCGCGGCCTCCAGCATGCGGCGGATGTTCCACTTCCCCGGGGTGCAGGTGGTCGCATAGGTGCCGTGGGCCGGGCCGGTGCCGCCGCCGAGGAGGGTGGTCACGCCGCTGGCGATGGCGTGCTCGATCTGCTGCGGGCAGATGAAGTGGATGTGGGTATCGATCCCGCCGGCGGTGACGATCTTCCCCTCGGCAGCAAT
>CBFGVD010000532.1:0-2629 GCA_965651965.1 uncultured Verrucomicrobiaceae bacterium
TCGCCGTCATCACGAACGACATCTACACGCGCGAGGACGCCGAATTCCTTCTCCGGGAGGGCGTGTTGCCGGCGGACCGCGTGCGGGGGGTGGAGACCGGCGGCTGCCCTCATACCGCCATCCGGGACGATATCAGCATGAACATGGCCGCGGTGGTCGATCTCGAGCGCGCCCACCCGGACCTGGAGCTGATCCTCATCGAGAGCGGCGGGGACAATCTTTCCGCCACCTTCTCCCCGGAACTCGTGGACGCTTACATCTACGTCATCGATGTCGCGGAGGGAGACAAGATCCCGCGCAAGGGCGGCCCCGCGATCCGCACCAGCGACCTGCTGTTGATCAACAAGACCGAACTCGCCCCTTACGTGGGCGCGGATCTCGGCGTGATGGACCGGGACGCGCGGAAGATGCGCGGGGAGCGGCCCTTCCTCTTCGCCGACATGAAATCCGGGAAGGGGAAGGACGACCTCCTCGGCTGGCTGAAACGCGAGTATCTCTTCGTATAGAGCCTCCGGGCCTTTTCCTTGACAATCAAACACCGCTCCGGAAGCTGGTAACCGATCAAAGGAAAGGAGGCCCATGGTGGATAGCGACCTTTTGCATACGGAAAAGATCCTGGCGGACCGGAAAACGTTCTTTCTCGACCTGAAGGAGAACTCGCGGGGGATGGTGGTGAAGATTACCGAAGACGTGAGCGGGAACCGCGACACGATCATGGTTCCGGCGGAAATCCTGGGAGATTTCATCGCCGCCCTCACCGATATCAAGGCGACGGCGGACAGCCGCTAGCTTGCTTTCCCGGCCCGCGGCGGAAGCACGGAGCGACCGGGGAAATCTACGTGAAAATCACGTTTTACTGACTAAATCCATTGCTGGCATGCCGTATCGGGGGCATACTGCCAGCGCTTGGTCCCGAGAGCGAAATACCGGCACCCAACAGTATTTCACGTTTTGAACTTCCCGACGCCCTGTCATCCGAGCGCCGCCCCCCCCGGTGCGAAGAGGAAAATCGGTCTCGGCCCCGTGTTGCGGGGCCTGTTCCTCGCCGGGCTCTCCGTCCTGCTGCCGGCCGGTCCGGCCGCCGCCATGGAGACGGTGTGGCAGCCGGTCACGGATTACTCGATTTCCTTCCCCGGCGAGCACCCGAATGCCGCGCCCCCGATCAATCCTTTCGAGAATTTCACCCATTTCGGCACCGACTTCGGCTGGATGGGCCCGGGCCAGGCCCGGATCGACAGCCAGGCGGGCGTGATCCGCACCAAGCCGGAAGGGGAGTGGACCGGTGCCTGGCATTCGCTGGCCGGTCTGGCGCGGGAAGAAACGCGGATGTTCGATCCCTCCGACATCATGGGCCTGGGCGGCCCGCCGGAAAAGCGGGCGGGCGTGACCGCCGTGACGGTGGATGCCCGCGGGAGCGGCCAGTTGCGCCTGGAGCTGGCGGATTCCGCAAGGATGGTCCGCTGGTCCGGCACCGTGGTATTGATCCCCGGCCAGAAGACCCGCCACCGCTTCAAGGTGGAAACCGCCGAACTCGGGAAGCTGAAGTTCATCAACTGGGTGGCGGAGCCCGGCTGTGCTGCGGAAATTACGTCCGTCGGTTTCGATGTTTCCAAGCCCGAGATGGCTCCGGAAGAGTGGCTTTTCCGGCTTTCCCTCGGGAAGTTGCGCCGCTGCCATGATCCGGAGGGCGGCCTGACCCGGGATCGCGCGCACATACCCGCCGGGGTGTTCGATTCCGTCAGCTCCTCCGGCCTGCATGCCCTGGCAAGCGCCGTCGCCGTGAAGGAAGGCATCCTGGAGCGGGAAACGGTGGAAGCGGAAGTCCGCCGCACGACGCAGGCGATCCTGGGCCTCCCGCGGGCCGCCGGTTTCCTGCCGCATTTTTCCAGCCGCGGGGCGGAGGCGGCTGCGGGTATCCACCCCGGCACCGAGTATAGCACGGTGGATACCGCCATCGCGCTCCACGCCCTCAGGCTCGCCGCGGGCATCCTGGAGCTTCCGGATGTGTCCTCCGCCGTCGGCCAGGCCGTGGCGGGGCTGGATTTCGATCTCGTCACGGATTCGGAAGGCTGGATCGGCCATGGATTCGCCACGGACGGCACCACGCCGCTATCCAGCCAATGGCGGGACTGGGGCGGCGAGACGGCCTTGGTCCTGGCGTTGGAAGGCATGGTCCCCGGGCGCCAGCCGCGGGGCCGGATGGAACCGGGCGGCAAGGTCTTCCGCGATGTCGCCTTCATCGCGGAGATCCAGAGCTTGTTTTATCCCGATTTCGACCGCGACGACCCGGACCAGATCAGCGGGGTCGCCTGGCCCGCGGCAAGGCGCGGCCTTTTCGAGCGGCAGGCCCGGTACGTGGCCGAACAATGGCCGGAATCCGCCGCCGCACGGGGCGGCATCTTCGGCCTTTCCGGCGGGGAGGCCGGCATGCCGGGGGAGGGCTACACCGCCAACGGTCCCGATATCCCGGGCATCCGCTGGCTGCACCCGCATGCCATGGTGATGTCCATGGCCCTCACCGCGCGCGGGGACCTGGGCCTGGGGATCGACCGGTTGGAGCGGGTCGGCATCCTCTTCGCGCGTGACGATGCGCAGGCGTCCGCCCTTCTCCAGCTCGCGGTTCAGGTCG
>CBFGVD010000533.1:0-2626 GCA_965651965.1 uncultured Verrucomicrobiaceae bacterium
CGGGCGGCGGTGCTCTTCAAGCCCAGGATCACCCGCAGCCTGCCGCTGCCGGTAAAGAAGCGGCCCTCCGCGCCCTCCAGCGGCCGGAGCCCGGAAACCTCCACCACGCGCGCCAGGGCATCCCCTTCATTGCGGATCTCGACCGTGGAGGAAAAGCCCACTGCAGATCCCGCCGAAAGATGCAGCAGGTCGAAAGGCCCGCCGCTTTTCTCCGCCGCGATCCGGTGCCGCGCCGTAACGCTGAATTGGAACTCCCCCGGCACCGCATCCGGCGATCCGGCGGCGGGCAGCGCGGGTTTGAAATCGAGATAACGCCTGCCGTCCGACTCCTTCCTCAAGGTCCAGGTGGAAAGCCCCTCGCCGCCCACGGACTCGATCTCGCCTTCCCCCTCCAGGCCGAGCGTCAGCGTATCGGGCCGGCCCTGATGGACGCGGAATTTCACCGCGAACCCGTGTTCCGTTTCCCCGGGAAACGCCTTCGCCGTCCCCGCCACATCCGCGGAAAAGAACAGCGGCACCGGCTTCTCCGCGATCTTCCCGATCGGCACGATTACGACCGCATCCTCCTTCGTCTGGGCGAAAGCGGCGGAGGCGAGCAAACCCATGAGCAGCTTCGCGGCACGGCCCGGGATCCTGCGGAACCACGCTCTCGCGGTCCCGGAAGGGCGGCATTCGGTATCTTCTAACGGATTCATGGCATGGAAGGATGAGGGCACGATTCCACCATCGCCGCCGGTGCGGCGGCCGTGGGTAAATCATCGGTAAAACGGGACGCCTACCTGAGCTTCCCGATCATCGCGTCCAAATCGGACACGGTCTGGCTATTCGGATAACGGGCCTTCACCTTGCCGAGGACGGGCCCGAGTTGTTGGAAATCGATGGCATCGGCCGAGGGAGCCTTGCGGAGTTTCTCCGCGGCGAGGGCGGCCAGCCCCGCGAGTTGGATGGAAGGCGCGGCTTGGTCGAAGGCGGGTGCCTGCGCTTCGTACGGGATCGTCCAGGTCCGCTCGACCATCCGCCCGCTGCCCGCATCGCGGAAGCGCACGCTCACCTCCCCGATCTCGCCCTCGCCCCCGGGCAGGACCTCCGCCTGATAGAGCGCGATTCCCGCCTCCTCCGCGGCCATCTCCGCGGCGTCCACGGCGTCGTTGCGGAAATCCTCCTTCTCCAGGCGGTGCTCCTCGAAGCCGATCAGCTTGTAGCCTCCCACCCGTGCTGTATTGAAGCGCACCTGCACTTTCACGTTTTCCGCCGCGGGGCGGAAGGCCCCGGCGAGCTGCTTTGCAAAATTCGCATCCGCGTCCTCCGGGCGGTCCACGATGTAATAGCGGCCGTTCCCGTTCCGCGTCAGGCGCTCCAGCAGCTTGTCGTTCAGCCCTTCCGCGCCGAAGCCCGCGGCATCGAAGGCGATGCCCTGCTGGCGCATGCCCTCCACCCGGGCCTCCAGCGTTTCCGGCTCCGCATCGCCCAGGTTCGCCGCGCCGTCCGTGAAAAGCACCACCCGGTTCTGTGCCGCGGGGTTGAATTGCCGCTTCGCGAGCTCTTCCGCGATCCTGAGCCCTTCTTCCAGATTCGTCCCGCCTTCGGAGGGCGTTTGCGCAATGATCGCGTTCAACTCCTTCGCACGAGCACCGGGCAGGCGCTCCACCAGCAGCCGCGGCTGCCGGGAGAAGCCGATCACGCTCACGCTGTCCCCCTCCTTGAGCAGCCCGGCGAGCTGCTGCACGGCCATCGCCATCCCGGCCTGCCGGTCCTCCCGCTCCATCGAGCCGGAGCTATCCAGCAGCAGCGTGAGGTGCAGCGGCGTGGCGGCACCCCGCCCCTCCGCCCCGGTGCGGATGCCGATGCGCAGGAGATTCCGCTGCGGCAGCACCGGGTGCGCCGCCTGCTCGATCGCGCAGGCCACCGGCTCGCCGCGGCCGGGCGCGGGATCGCCGTAGTCGAAGGCATTGTAGAATTCCTCCGGCCGGATGCCCGCCGGGTCCGGCTGCTCGCCCCGCTCCAGCGCCGCCTTCGCGAGCTTGAAGGAAGCATCGCTGACATGGAGGGAGAAGGTCGAGAAAGGCTGGGACGCGGCACTGGTCTCTTCCGCCGGTTTCAGATCGAGGATCTCTTTGGAGACCTCGCCGCTTGAAGCAGTGACTTCGTCCTTCGCTCGCCCTTCCCCGCCAAGAAGACGGCCAACCATCGGCGTGGCGGGAACCACTGCTGCCGGATCGTAGCGAAGCTCGGTCCCGGCCGTAATTCCTCTTTGCGGCTCCGCCTCCACCCGGTCCGCCAATTCTCCCATTTGCCGCAGATCGGAGAAGTCGCCGGAAGCCGCGGGAGCCGCGGGAGCCGCCGCGGGCTCCGGCATATCGCCCGGAGCCTCTCGGAAACGGGTGGCGAGCTCGACATCCATTTCTCTCCCGAAGAAAGCCCGGGAATCCAAGGCACCTTCGGCAGCACTCTCCGGAATCGCTTTCTTCTGGAGCGTTCCTCCGAGCCGGTAAACTCCGGCGATCTCCCCGCCCTCCTCTGCCGCAGGTGCGGAAGCGGCATCCGCGGGCATCGGCTCCGAATCGAGAACCGCGAGCCCTAAATCAGTCGGCTTGCCCGCGGCCGGACCGGCTCCGCCGAGTCCTCG
>CBFGVD010000534.1:0-2615 GCA_965651965.1 uncultured Verrucomicrobiaceae bacterium
GCTTCTCCACATCCGTGCGGCGGAAGAGGAAGGAGCCCAGGATCGCGCGGGCGTCCTCCTCGCGCAGGGTGGCGCAGCTCGCCATCACCTCCTCCAGCACGGTGTTGTTTTCATTCAGCGTCTCGGAGCGGTGCTGCGAATAATAGCCGAGCTTGGTTGCGTAGCCCACGTCGCGCTTCCCGCCGTTGATCGGGAGCACTCCGGCCAGGATCTTCAGCAGCGTGGATTTACCCGCTCCGTTCGGCCCCACGAGCACGATCTTGTCCCCGCGCTCGATGGTGAGGTCCAGGTCCTTGTAGATCTGCTTGTCGCCGTAGGCCTGGCTGACCTTCTGCAGGTCGATCACTTTCTGGTTCGACCGGGGCGGCTGCGGGAAGGCGAACTTGAATGGCTTGCGCGGTGCACGGGGCTTCTCGATCCGCTCCAGCTTTTCCAGGAACTTGATGCGGGACTGCACCTGCGCGGCCTTCGATCCGACCTGGCGGAAGCGGTCGATGAACTCCTGGTGCTGTTCGATTTCCTTGTTCTGGTTGCGGTAGGCCTGGACCTTCTGCTCGTAGCGCGCCTCGCGTTGCTCCAGGTAGCTGGAGTAGTTCCCGGTGTAGGCGATCAGCTCCTGCGCGTCGGGATCGATCTCCACGACGTTTTCGACGATGGCGTCCATGAAATCCCGGTCGTGGGAAATCATCAGGATCGCTCCGGGGTAGTTCGTCAGGTAGCGCTGGAACCAGAGCAGGGAAATCAGGTCGAGGTGGTTCGTCGGCTCGTCCAGCATCAGCAGATCCGGCTCCTGCACCAGCAGGCGGGCCAGGTAGGCCCGCATGATCCAGCCGCCGGAGAATTCCCGTGCGGTGCGGTGGAAATCCGCCTCCTTGTAGCCCAGCCCGGCCAGGATCTTCTTCGCCTTCGGCTCGAGCTGGTAGCCGTTGAGGTGGTTGAATTGGTCCTGGGCGTGGGCGTAGTCCGGGTGATCGGTGGTGCCCGCCGCCTCGTGCTCGCGCATCGCCCGGAGATAGCCGACCATTTCCGGGGTGATGCCGATGGCGATTTCCAGCACCGTTTCATCCCCCGGGTCGCCGGATTCCTGCGCCAGATAGCCGGTGATCGCGTAATCGTCGCGCTCGATCGTCCCGCCGTCGAGTTCCTCCTGGCCGAGGATCATGCGGAAAAGCGTGGATTTCCCCGCCCCGTTCGGGCCGACCAGGGCGATGCGTTCGCCCCAGTTGATCGACAGTTCCGCGTCCCGGAAAAGGGTGCGGCCGCCGAGGGTCTTCGTGAGCTTGTGGATCGTGAGCACGGGGCGGGTGTAGGGGACGGCGGCCCCGGGGGCAAGGCGCAAGGCACCCGCGCGGGGTGCGGCATTGCGGCTTCCGTCCGGGGCCGCGAAGGATGTATGGATGGGCATGAAACTCGGTCGCCGCGAATTCCTCTGGACCCTGGCTGCCGCCTGCGGGGGCTGCGCCGGTCCGCCCTCCGGGGTGGAAAAATGGACGGAAACCCGCCTCGCCCGCGCGGATGCCATCGCCCGCCGCTACGGCGGCAAGGGCTGGGCGGCCTGGCAGGGCGGGCGGGAGGTTTCCGCCTGGCATGCCGAGGCCCGCGATCCCGCGCTCAGCATCACGAAGTGCCTGGCCGCGCTCGCCGCGGCCCGGGCGGCGGGGGAAGGCTGGCTCTCGGCGCAGGAGCGGGTGGCGGAGACGATCCACGAGTGGAAGCGGGATTCCCGGAAGAGCCGTATCACCGTTTCCATGCTGCTGCAGCAGACCGCGGGTCTGGAGGCCGGGGTGGCGGCGCTCTACCGGAATCCCGCGGACAAGGGCCGCGCCGCGGTGGCACTGCGGGCGGTGGACGAGCCGGGCACCTTTTTCCGCTACGGACCCGCCTGCTGGGAGCTGCTGGCGGAGCTCATGCAGCGGAAACTCTCGCGGCGGGGGGAGAATTTGGAAAAATTCCTCCACCGCGCGGTGATGCGGCCCGTCGGCCTGAGCAGCCCGGACTGGCGTTCGGACAAGAAGGGGCGCTTCTTCCTCTCTACCGGGGCGGAAATGAGCGTCGAGGATCTCGGCCGCCTCGGCCGGGCGGTCGGTGCGCTGCTGCGCGGGGAGGGCGAGGCCGGCATCGATGCAGCGCGCTTCGCGGAAATGACCCGGCCCTCCGCGGCCAATCCGATGTTCGGCGGCGGGGTGTGGCGGAATACGAACGCGCGGAAAACGGGCGCGCATGCCGTGGAGGTGGAAGATGCGCTCGATCCGCCCGCTTCCACCGCCTTCTGGCAGCGGGCCTGCCTCTCCCGCAGCCAGCCGCCGGGAATGGTGGCGCTGATCGGTTCCTCCGGCCGGCGGGTTTTCATCTGGCCTTCCGCGGAGAAGGTGGTGGCCCGGCTGGGAAGGGCCGGCTCCTGGAAAGACGGGCCCTTCCTCGGGGTCATCTGAAATCCGCGCTTATTTCCTCGTGGCGATCATCAGGTTCGCATTGCTCGCGCGGATGTGGTACCCGGAGCCGAAGGGGACCGGCGGCCCGCCGCCGATGGCATCGTAGGCGGCGCGCAGATCGGCCTGGGAGTGCTTCGCGAAAAGCTCGATCGGGCTTTCGTAGTTCCCGTGGAGGCGGATGTC
>CBFGVD010000535.1:0-2613 GCA_965651965.1 uncultured Verrucomicrobiaceae bacterium
ATTCGCATGGATCGTTTGCACGCCGCGCTCGATGTCCAGCAGCACCCTGAAACGGACCATCTCCCGCAGGATGATGCAGACGACGACACGTGCGGGCACGAAGGCCAGCTCCCGCAGGAAGTCCTCCCGGTGGTAGAGCCCTTTCACCACGTCCGCCAGTGCCAGCGCGAACTCCAGCAGCGCCAGCCCTGCCATCCGCAGGAGCCGGGGCAGATAGACGACGGAAAGGAACAGCCCCTTCAAGGGGTGCAATTCCTTCAACAATTCGTCCGGAGCGAGATCCTTGGAACAGTAGCGGGTGCGGGCGGCACCGGCCCTGTAGATATTCGAGTAGGCATGTCCATCTTCCAGCAGCGGGTGCGGGCAGCGTTCGCGGAGTTCGGACTCGATTTCCTCCGCGGCGGCGGCTTCGTACATGCGCAGGATTTTCCCGCTCTCGCGGTGGAGGAATTGGAAGCCCGGCACCGCCGCCTTCACCCCGTAGAAAATCTCTCCCTGGACGGCGGGGGTGGTGGACGGCACGCCGGAATAGAAATTCTCCAGCGTGAAATGCTTGCGCCGGATCAGGCGCGCCAGGAAGGGCATGTTACCGCGCTCCAGGGCGCGCTCGAGCTGCGTGCGGGCCAGCCCGTCGATCTGGATCATCACCAGGCCGGGGGCATCCGCCTCCCCCGGCGGGGTGCGGATGCCGAGCAAGAGCGCGGCCCAGTGGGCGCGGCTGATTTTCCGCCGCAGCCACCTCCACCTGACTGAGATGCTGCTAATCAAGGCTGGCCTCCGTAGCCGGGGTTTCGATCACCGCGGCGGCGGCCGCGGACACCTTCGCCGAAAGCAGGCCCCACTCCGCCTCCATCCCGGCCAGGAATCGGTCCCACGGCATGGCGTCTTCTTCCGCGATGTGCTCGCTGCCCGCCGCCAGTTCCTCGTAGCTGGAGACCATCTCCCGCGCGCAGGGCCGGGTATCATAGGCCGCGGCGGTCCGCCGGGCTTCCTCCGCGCAAGCCGCCGAGAAGCCGGCATCGTCCATCAGCCTGCCGAGCGCCGCGGCGAAGTCGGCCGCCGGGGCATCCCCTTTCAGCAGGATACCGTTCTTGCCATCCGCGACGATCTCCCGCACGCCCGGCCCGTCCAGAGCCGCCACGGGCTTGCCCGCGGCCATCGCTTCCGCCAGCACGATGCCCTGGGTCTCGGATTGGGAACAGAAGGCGAACCAATCCATCGCCGCATAGGCATCCGCCAGAGCGGTGCCGGATTTTTTCCCGACGTAGTGGACCCTCTCTTCCCCCGCGGCGGCCGCCAGGAGGGAGAGCATTTCCCCGCGGGCATCGCCATCCCCCACCAGCAGGAAGCGGGCGCGCGGGTCCTCATTCATCCGCAGCGCCACCGCTTCCGCCAGATAAAGGAGGTTTTTCTCCTTCGCCAGCCGGCCGACATGGCCGATCAGCCTCGCGTCCGCGGGGATGCCCTCTTTCGCCCGGAAGCGCGCGCCGTCCCCGGCGGCGAAGGAGGCGACATCGATGCCGGTGGGAATCGTGCGGACCGGCGTGAGCACCCCGCGGTCCCGCAGCAGCCGGGCGATGCTCTCGCTGGGGGCGATGATCCGGTCGCAGAGATTGCAATACTCCGTGGATAGCTGGATCGCCATGCGTTTGAGCGCGGGGGAATCCAGGGGCACGTAATGGGTGTAGCGCTCGTAGAGGGTGTGGTGGGTGAAAACGATGGGCACCTCCATCTTCCAGGATTCCCGCAGGGCGGCATCCCCCAGGAGGAAGGGGTGATGGCTGTGGATGATGTCCGGCGAGAAATCCCCGATGAAATCCCGGATGATTTTCGGCATCGGCAGGCGCACGCAGAAATCGCTGCCGTTGAAGTGCTGGATGGCGGGCACGCGCAGGACATCGGGAGACGGCTCCGCCCCGTCGAATTCCGGGGCGATGACCTTCACCTCGTGGCCGAGGGCGCGGCAGGCGTCTTCCAGGGTTTTGACCGACCTCGCCACGCCGCCGACGTGGGGCAGGTAGGTATTCGTGAACATCGCGATTTTCATAGCGGGGAGAGAGGGAACGAGTGTTCTCCGGGAGCCGCCTCGAAGGGCGTGTGGCCGGGTACCGCCACGAGGACCCGCGGGGGCAGCCCGCGCCAGGCGCACTCCAGGAAGAGGCGGGAAGATTCGATGCGGACCGAGACCGGCCCCCAGGCGGTAAAGGTGGGGCCGAAGCCGAGGGAGCCCCCCTCCGCGAGCCACTCCGGCAGGATGCCCGAGCCGATCACCAGATGATCTTCCTCCTCCCGCACGAAGCAATTCCGCAGCATCATGATCCACTCCGCCGCGGCCCAGCCGTGCTGGCCGTCCCCCATGCAGCCGCCGAGGGTGCGCGGGTGGATGGCCTCCGGCCACTGGCCGGTCGGGGTGGCAAGCTCCGCCACCCGCCGGATGAGCCCGGCGAAGCGGGGATCCCCGGCGCGCAGCAGCGTCTGGGCGATATCCAGGGTGAGGTAGGCATTGATCCCGGAATGGATCATTTCCTGGAAGAAACCGCCGCCGTGGAAGCACCTTTCCATCAGCAGTTCCGCCGTCCTCGCCAGGCGGAGCTCGCCGGGCGGGTAGAGCTG
>CBFGVD010000536.1:0-2608 GCA_965651965.1 uncultured Verrucomicrobiaceae bacterium
GCCGGTGTGTGCAGCCGGGGCGCACGCAATACACGCGGATCGCCGCCGGTGCAAGCGGCACGGTGGGGTGGTTTCCGCGGAGGTTTGTAGCGGATTCCGCAAGGCGGCCCGTCCGGTACCGATGCGGTCTTCAAGGAAACCGGGGGGGAGGGAAATCCTCGCTCCCGGATGATTTCAGATCTTCATCGCATTGAAGCCTCCATCCACCACCAGTTCGCTGCCGGTGATGAAACCGCCGGCCCTGTTCGAGGCGAGCAGCAGGGTGGCTCCCACCAGGTCGTCCGGGCTGCCGAAGCGGCTCATCGGCGTTTGCCGCAGGATATCCAGCACGCGGCTTTCATCCAGCACCTTGCGGTTCTGTTCCGCGGGGAAGAAGCCGGGCACCAGTGTATTCACGCGGATGGAATATTCCGCCCACTCGCGGGCGAGGTTCTTGGAAAGGTTGTGCACCGCCGCCTTGCTGGCGGAGTAGGTGAAGACGCGGGAAAGCGGCACCAGCCCGGACATGGAGCCCAGGTTGATGATCGAAGCCGGGACGCCCTGTTCGATGAAATATTTCCCGAAAACCTGGCAGGTGCGGAACACGGCCGTCAGGTTCGTGTCGATGATCCGCTGAAATTCCTCCTCCTGGATCTCCAGGAAGGGGGTGGGCGCATTGATTCCCGCGCCGTTGATCAGGATGTCCACCCGGCCGGATCGCTCCGCCACTTGATCGACAAGCTCTTGCAGCGAATCCCGGGAGGTCACGTCCGCGGACATGAAGTAGCCCTTGCCGCCGAATTCCTCGATCTCGGCCAGCTTGCGCTCGGCTTTCTCCCGGATACGGCCGACCAGGACCACCTCCGCCCCGGCGTGGGCCAGGCCCTGCGCCATGCAGCCGCACAGCTCGCCCGTGCCCCCGATCACGACGGCGGTTTGTCCTTCCAGGCCGAACAAGTCTTTGAAAAACGCAGCGGTTTGCATGGGCGGAGGTTCTGTTGGAAACGGGGGTGGCGGCAAGTGGAATGATCGTCCGCAAGGCACCCGTACGGGGAGGACGACCTCCCCCACCGGCGCTCAAACCCCCTCCGGTTCTTCCAGTTTCCCGGAGCGTCGTGCCAACAGGCCCTCCCGCGGGGCGAAGATCCACGCCAGCAGGAATATCACCCCCGCCGCGAAGGCCATCATCCCGGAGGTGGTGGTGCTCTCGAAGCCGAAGAGCGGGGGCAGCAGAAGCGCCGCGAGGTGTCCCAGTACCGCGGCCGCCGCCGCCAGCAGCACCCCCAGCAGCAACATAGGCAGCAACCGCCGTGTCAGGAGCTGCGCGGTGGCCGCGGGCACGATCAGCATGGCGATCACGATGATGCTGCCGACGGATTCGAATGCCGCGACCGTCGTCACCGCCACCATCGTCATCAGCAGGTAATGCAGGAAAGCGGGAGAAAACCCCAAAGTCTCCGCCAGTGCGGCATCGAAGGAGCTCATTTTCAGTTCCTTGTAAAGCAACGCGATGATCCCGGCGTTCAACAGCAGCACCGCGCCGTTCACCGCCGCCGCGCGCGGGACTTCCACCGGGCCGAGCCGCACCAGATCCAGCGGCGTATATTCGATCGCCCCGTAGAGCACGCAGCCCGGGTCCAAATCCACGTGATTCGCCGCACGAACGATCAGCACCAGCCCGAGCGCGAAGAGGGTGGTGAAAACCACGCCCATGGCCGCGCCGCGGTCCACCTTGGCGAAACGGCTGATCCACTGGGTGAAAACGGCCGTCAGCACCCCGGTCGCCGCCGCGCCCAGGAACATCGGCAGGCTGGCCCGCGTGCCGCCGACCAGGAAGGCGATCGCCAGACCCGGCAGCACGGCGTGGCTGATGGCATCCCCCATCATGCTCATTTTCCGCAGCACCAGGAAGCAGCCCGGCAACGCGCAGGCCATGGCACAAAGCACGCCGGTGACGACGATCCAGGTATCGATGGAAGCCCAGTTCATATCCGGTGGGGGCTGGCGGGGATTTGCGCGGGCTCCAGTTCGGCTTCCAGGGCTCGTACGAGCTCCGCTCCCAGGATGTGCTCCACCATGTCCGCATCCCGGTCCACATGGCTGGGCGCGATGTCCGCATGGCGGATGAGGTAGAGTTCCCACAGGCGGTGGTTCCGCGTGATGCGCGCGGCCTCGCCGAAGCCGGATTCGGAAAGGTGGATCACGGCGCGGTCCGCCACCGGCTCCAGGTGGTCCTCCCCGCGGGCCTGGGCGAGCAGGCGGGAGAGTTGGCGCGGCGTCCAGCTCCGGTGCTCCAGTAGCGCCGCGCGGGGGATGGGACCGTTCGCCGGCGGGCGGGATTGCGTCTCCAGGATCTCGTAGGCGGCCCGGAGCAGGTGCTGGCGCCCCATCCGGCGCTGGAGCCGCCGGTGGTCCAGGTACCGCGGCACCACCCCGCGCGCGGTGCCGAAGAACATGCTGAAAAGGAAGACCGCCGCGGCGGCGAGGACCAACCGCGCGCCCGCCGCCAAACCGATCGATGCTCCACTTCGCAAGACGGCGGCCGCTCGCGCACCGTATTCCTTGAAGGCCGCTCCATGTCAGCACCCGTCGCCGTCATCCTCGCGGCCGCCCGCAGCACCCGGATGAA
>CBFGVD010000537.1:0-2590 GCA_965651965.1 uncultured Verrucomicrobiaceae bacterium
TGCGGACGACAGCTATGCGTCGGCCTGGCAATCTGTCTCAGGCGCAGTGGCCGCGATCTTCCCGGTAGTCCTTCCGCGGCCTGCCGAGTGGGTTGCTGTTAACGACGGTCCCCGCTTTGCCGCTTGGATCGTACCCGGCCCGGATAGGAAAGGCATGATCGAAACCCTTTGCCTCGAAGCCGCCCGCGAAGGAAACCAGGGTATCTTCGATTGTCTTGATTCCTTCGCGGCCTGCATCGGCGAAGCACAGGGATCACAACTTCACGAGAAGGCCAGATTTCACCTTTGGACCATCGTTGCCCAAAGGCCTGGCGCACAGGACCGCTTGTCCTTGCGGCGCGCGTTGGAAAAGATGACGCCAAACTGGGATGCGGCGTCCTTCGCGGATTTGAGAGGAATTTTGCAGAGCGCGGCGGGGGAATCGTGAGTTCCCACGTGAAGGAAGCCACGCGAAGCCGGAACGACGCAGTCGATCCACCACGTGAAAGCAAAACCCCGCCGTGGCGGATACCGGGCGGGGTTGGAAAAACCGTAGCAGTGAAGTTCAGAATTCCTTCCCCGCCTTCACGCCGCCGTAGTGGGCTTCCGTCTCGCTGCCGAAGCGGCCTTCGTATTCGAGGCCCAGGTTCCAGCCGTTGTCCCAGTAGTGGCCGATTCCGGCACCGATGACGGCGATGTCCTCGTCCCGTGAATCGATCGGGATGCCGAAGGCGGAGACGTTGCCGTCCTCGAATTCATGTTCCCATGCGGCGCGGATCTGCGGGACCCAGTAGCCGGCGGAGCCGCGCCATCTCCAGGAAATCTGGTAGCCCAGGATGGAGACCAGGGAGTCCACGTCCTGCTCGCCGAAGTAGGTCGCGCCGGGGCCCACCTCCGTGTAGGCGTCCACCGTGCCGGTGATGTAGCGGAGCCCGGCATAGGGGCCGTGCACCACCTCGTCCTCGCCGAAGTTCAGCCCGGCGGTGAATTCCACCTCGTGGGTGTCCGCATCCGGAGAGCCGGTGGCGATCCCGCCCCCGGTGAAACGCCGCGTCTCGAAGGAATGCATGCCGTAGGCATACATCAGGCCCGCCCAGAAGTCCGCGGAGCCGAAGGCATCCGTGCGGTAATAGGAAAGGTAAGGAATCACGGAGACGGAATCGACATCCGCGCTACCCGCGCCGCCCATGTCCAGATCGCCGGTCGCGGCGGAGACGCCGAAGCCGATGCTCCATTCCCGGTTGAAATGATGCTCGATGCCGATGGCACCGCCGTAAACATCCAGCGAGCTTTCCGCCGTGCCGGCGGCGACACCGGCGATGGCACCGGGGCCGAAGCCGCCGTATTTGTCGTACTTGTCGTCCTTCTTCTTGGAGCGGCGGCGGTAGCTGTCGCCATCGTGATCCTCCGTGTAGTAGAAGAGGGAGCCGAAAATTTCCCATTTGTTCGGGCTGGGCACGGAGACGGCGGCCACCTTGGCCCCGCCCTTGGCGGAGCCCATGCCGCCCTTCGCGCTGTAGGCCGGGGCCACGGCGACTTCCTGATCGGTCAGGGTCGCGCCGGGGCGGATGCCCGCGCGGTTCCGGTACATCCGGCCGCTGATATCGCGGGTGGAAGCGTAGGCGATGCCCAGGGTGCTGTTCCCGATCGCCGTGGAAACCGCGTGGCGGTTATCCGGGTAGAGATCCGGGCATTCCGGCTCCTCGCCGGCCTGGACGAAAGCACTGCCGGTCGCGGCGGCGAGCGCCATGACCCGCAACAAAGATGCGGTGGGGGTAGTCATCGGGGGGATGGGTGAACCGGTCCGGGGGTAAAGGACCGCGGGTGGATGAAACTAGCAGGACGGGAAGATATCCGACAAGAAAAGAATATCTTCTCTAACGACGCAGGATATCTAACGAAACCGAACTTAAATTCACGCCATCGCGTGTCCTTTCCCGGCTCCAAGGACAGCGCCGGCGAAATCCCCTTCCTTGACCCCCGCGCCCGGTGGACTAGCGTCGCGGCGGTGAGTCCGGCCGAGCCCATGACATCCCTGCGTTTCGATTGTCCGGCGTGCGGCGTGACCCTGAGCGTACCGCCCTCCGCGGCCGGTGTGCACGGGCCCTGCCCGAAATGCTGGGGCGAGATCGTGAGCCCGGATCCGGCCCGGGACCTCCCCGCCCGCCTGGCATCCGCCGCGCCCGTCTCCAAGCCAGCGGCTGCCGAGCCGCCCGATATCGATCCCCCGGCTCCCGAGAGCCGGATGCCGCCTCCGGTCGCCCCTGGGGCGGCCGAGCTTTCCCTTCCCCCCTCACCGGCGGAGCCACCCGCGGCTGCAACTGCCGGACTTCCGCCGCCGGCCCCGCCCGCACCCGCCGCGCGGATTCCCTGGATCGGCCCTGCGCTCGCCTCCGCCGTGGTCTTTTCCGTCTCCGGCTTTCTGGCAGGTTCCTGGATGTCCCGCAACCGCCCTGCTGCCGCGTTGCCGCCGGTTCCGCCATCCGCAGCTCCGGCGGCGGCCGCCAGACCGCCCCTCCCGGATTGCCCCCCCCCCCCCCCCCCAAACCCACCCCCCCCCCCCCCCCCCGCGACCCCCCCCCCGGGGAAACCCCCCGCCCCCCCCGGGCAG
>CBFGVD010000538.1:0-2588 GCA_965651965.1 uncultured Verrucomicrobiaceae bacterium
GTAGCGCTGCGACTGGCCGCCGTTGGTGGGATCGAGGAAGCCGTAGCGGTCGAGCCCGCCGGAGAAGATGGCGCGCTCCGGGATCTGGTCGCTGGAGGTCCACTCGGACTGGTAGCCCAGCAAGGTCACGTCCAGGAAATTGTCCTCGTCCCCCCGGTGCCAGCGCAGCAGGCCGTTGAAGCGGTGCGCGTCTTCCTCCAGCACCCAGGGGCCATCGTAGTGCGTGGCCTCCCCGCCGTAGGTCAGGGTGCCGCCGCCCGCCTGCACCGAGTCGCCGAAGACCGTGCGCAGGAAATGGTCCTCCCCCAGGCTCAGGGTGGCGAAACCGCGCTCCAGGCTCTTCACCAGGGAGAATTCCGCGGAACCGGCGGTGGTCAGATCGCCCATGCGGGGATCGTAGGGACCCTTCCGGTAGTCGAGGCGTTCCACGAATTCCGGGATCAGGAAATTGAGGTCCGCGTAGCCTTGGCCATGGCCGTGCGCGCGGTAGTTCGCGGGCATGCCGTCCACGAAGATGCCGAAGTCCGTGCCGTGGTCCAGGTTGTAGCCGCGCAGGAAGTACTGGTTCGCCTTGCCGCCGCCCGCGTGCTGGGTCACGACCATGCCGGGCACCACCTCCAGCAGCTCGCCGCGGCGCAGGTAGGGGCGCTCCAGCAGTTCCTCGCGGTCGGATTGGCCCTTGGATGCGGCGTCGGCATCCCCGAGCAGGTTTTCCGCCTTGCCGGTAACCACGAGCGGCTCCAGCGCCTCCTGGGCGTGGAGGGCGAGGGGCAGGGAGACCGCCAGGGCGAGCAAGCGGCCGCGGCGGGAAAGAAAGGCGGAGGAGAAGGAGGCGGGTCTCGTGGTCACGCCCTTGGAACGCGATCCGCGCGGAGATCCCACGCGGAATTTTCTCCCGGCTTCAGCCTTCGTTTTTCGCCCACCATTCCGCGAGCAGGCACCGGGCGCGGTAGAGGCGGCCTTCCACCGCCCGCTCGGAGCATTTCAGGATCTCCGCGCATTCGCCGTGGCTGAGGCCCTCCAGGCAGGAAAGCACCAGCACGGTGCGGAATTTCTCCGGCAGGGCGGCCAAGCCGCGATCCAGCCTTGCCAGATCCGTCCCGCGCATCGCCGCCTCGTCCGGGCTGGCGGCGGGGCAGGGCAGCTCGCGGGCGTGTTCCTCCAGCGCCAGCGGGGTGCGGCCGCGCGCGCGTACCCGGTCCCGGCAGAGATTCAGGGCGATGCGGAAGAGCCAGGTGCTCAGCCGCGCCCGCGGGCGGAAGCGCCCCAGCGCTCCGTGCGCGCGGATGAAGGTATCCTGGCAGGCCTCCCGCGCCTCCCCGGCATCCCGCAGGTAGCGGTGGCAGAAGTGATAGACCCGCTGCTGGTGGCGCTCCACCAGGGCGCGGAAGGCATCCGGGCAGCCGCCTTGCGCGGCGGCCAGCAGCGCGGCCTCCGCCGTCTCATCCGGGGCGGGCAGTTCCAGCCCTGCCGGATCAACGCGGGAGGATGCTGTCATGGGTCCATTGCAGGAGTTTCTCCGCCTGGGCCGGGTCCAGGTGCTCCTTCATCACGAAGAAGTGTTCCAAGCTGGCACGTTGCAGCGCGGCCTGGGCGGCATTGAGTTTTTCCAATGCGGCCGCGATTTCCGCGGAGCCGGCCTCGCCCTGGCGCACCGCTTTCGCCAGCTCCCGGCCCGCCGCGGAGATCTCCGCGCGCAGCCGCTGCCGCTCGGCCTCGAAGTTTCTCTCCGCAGGTTCCAGCGCCGCGTGCTGTTGCGGGGTAAGTTCCAATTGCTCGTGCATCCAGCGGTGGAAATCCGCCTCCGAGCCCGCTGCGGTGCCATCCTGCACCGGGTGGCCGTGGATGCCGCGGGAGACGAGGTAGGAAGTGAGCCCGGCCAGCGCCACGGTGGCGAGGGCCCAGAGGATGCGCCCGGTCCATGGTTTCATGGGATCACAAAAGGCGAGCCCGCGCCCGTGCCGCCGCCGAAGACCGTGAGCGCGGGCGGTCCGGCGGGGAGCGCTTCCTTGCGGCCGGCGGAAAGGCTGGTCGCCAGCGCGGTGAGCACGGCCATCGCCGCCAGGGGCAGCAGGAACGAGGGGCGGAATACGGAGGATGCCGCGGGCGCGGCGGCCAGCGCGCGGGCCACGATCTCATCCGCGAAACCGCGGGGCAGCGGGGGAGGGAAGTCCCGGCCCGCCTGCCGCAAGGCCGCTTGCAGGGAATGAGGTTCGGACATGGCGCGGCAGGGTAAGGAGCCGGGCGCGAAGCGCGAGCCGAAAGGCGCCATAAAGGCCACATCGGGGAAGATCCCTCACGGGACTCGGCGCGGATATTGGCGTGATTGACCCGCCTGCTATAACCGCTCCGATGAAATCGTTCCTCCCGCTCTTATTGGTCTCCCTACTCGCTTCATGCTCCTCCGGAGTCGTTCCCACCGGGCCGAATTCCTATATGATTTCGAAATCCGTCCATGGCTTTTCCAGCGGAGCTGCGGGGAAGGCCTCGGTGTTCCGCGAGGCCTCGGAATGGTGCGCCAAACAGGGGCTCGTCATGGTGCCGATTACAAGCGATTCCCGAGACCCGGTGGCTGGACGCGGCATGGG
>CBFGVD010000539.1:0-2586 GCA_965651965.1 uncultured Verrucomicrobiaceae bacterium
GCCCTGGCCGCGGACAAGGCGGAGTTTCCCGACGAGCGCCTGGCGCTCCTTTTCGTCTGCGCCCATCCCGCGATCGACCCCGCCGCGCGCACGCCGCTGATGCTGCAGACGGTGCTCGGCGTGGAGGCCGCGCGGATCGCCTCCGCCTTCCTGGTTTCGCCCGCGGCGATGAGCCAGCGGCTGGTGCGTGCGAAGAACAAGATCCGGGAGGCGGGGGTTCCCTTCCGCGTGCCGGAGCTGCCGGAGTGGAACGAACGGCTCTCCTTCGTCCTGGATGCCATCTACGCCGCCTACACCACCGGCTGGGAAAGCCTGGCGGAACCCAGCGCCACGCACCACGCGCTCGCCGGAGAAGCCATCCTGCTCGGGCGGATGCTGGTGCAGTGGATGCCCGCCGAGCCCGAACCCGCGGGGCTGCTCGCGCTGATGCTGCATTGCGAAGCCCGCCGGAACGCCCGCTATACCCGCGAGGGCGCCTTCGTGCCGCTCGACCGGCAGGATACGGAGCTGTGGGACGGGGCGATGATCGCGGAAGCGGAAGGCTTCCTGCATCTCGCGGCCGCCTGCAAGCGGATGGGCCGCTATCAACTGGAAGCGGCGATCCAGTCCATCCATGCCCATCGCGCGACGAGCGGCATCATCGACTGGCCGGAGATCCTCTTGCTCTACGAGGGACTGGTGCACATGGCTCCGGGCATCGGCTGCCTGACCGGGAGGGCGGTAGCGCTGGCACAGGCGGGCCACCCGGAGGAGGCGCTGGCCGCGCTGGCGGAAATCCCCGCCGAGAGGATCGCGGACTACCAGCCCTGCTGGGCGGCGCGCGGCCACATCCTGGAAATGCTGGGCCGCGGGGAGGAAGCGCGGCAGGCATTCTCCCGTGCCGCGAGCCTGACGGAAGACGCCGCCATGCGGGCGCACCTGCTCGGGCGCGCCGCCGCTTTATGAACCCTCAGCCCAAGCCATCGGGACGCGGCTTTTCCTCGCCCGCCTTTTTCCTCTCCCGCGCCTCGCGGAAGAATCCCTGGATCAAGGAAAGGCATTCCTCGCCAAGGACTCCCGCGGTGATATCGCAGCGGTGGTTGAGGGGCGGATTCGCTTCCAGGAGATTGATCCAGCCGCCTGCGGCCCCTGCCTTGGGGTCCGGGCAACCGAAGACGACCCTTTCCGGGCGGCAGTGGACGATCGCGCCCGCGCACATCGGGCAAGGCTCCTTCGTCACGTAGAGGGTGCATTTTTCAAGCCGCCAATCCCCCAGCACGTGCTGGGCGGCGGTTAGGGCGAGCATTTCCGCGTGGGCGGTGGCGTCCTTGAGCGTTTCCACCTGATTCCAGGCGCGGGAGATGACTTTCCCCTCCCGGACGATCACGCAGCCGATGGGCACCTCCGTGGCGGCATAGGCGCGCCGGGCCTCCCGCAGGGCCTGGCCCATGAAGAAATCGTCGCTGGCGAGATCGATGATCGGATCCACGGGGCAAAGGAGGGGCGCGGGGAGCCCGCTTTCCAAGTGCCAAATTCCCGCGCGGCCTGTCTTTCTTGGAACTTGGAAGTTCCCCGCCGGGCCTTCACCGTCCCCGGCGTGATCCCGCCGACCTGCCGAGACCGAGTCATCGCCCCCTCCCTGCTAGCCGCCGATTTTTCCCGAATCCGCGAGGAAGTCACCCGCGCGATCCATGCCGGTGCCGACTGGATGCACCTGGACGTGATGGACGGGCACTTCGTGGACAATATTTCCTTCGGCCCGGCGGTGGTGCAGGCGGTGCACGAGACGAACGACATCTACCTGGACGTGCACCTGATGGTCTCCCAGCCGGACCATTTCCTGCCGCGCTTCGTGGCGGCCGGGGCGGACCTGATCACGGTGCACGTGGAAGCCCATCACGACGTGGAGTGCACGCTGCGGCGGATCCGGGAAGCGGGCTGCAAGGCGGGGCTGGCGCTCAACCCGGCCACGCCCTTTTCCGAGGCGGTGCCCTTCCTGGCGCACGTGGACCTGCTGCTGTGCATGACGGTGGTGCCCGGTTTCGGCGGGCAGGCCTTCATGCCCGAAGTGCTGCCGAAAATCGAGGAAGCCGCCCGCTGGCGCGAGGCAAAGGGACTGGCCTACCACATCGAGGTGGACGGGGGGATCGACGCTCTGACGGCCGCGCGCTGCGGGAAGGCCGGGGCGAACGTGATGGTGGCGGGTTCCTCCACCTTCCGCGCGCCGGACATGGCTGCGGCGGTCCGGAGCATCCGGGAGGCCTGATTCGGGACGAAAAAGCCGCCCGGCGACGCTATCATCCCGTGGGCTCCATGAAACCGACCGTTCTCATCCCTGTCTTCGCCGCCGTGGCGGGATTTTCCGCAGGCTGGCTGCTGAAACCCGCGCCGCCGGCCGGAGATGCCACCGCCGCGGGCACCCAGGAAAGCCGGCGGATCGGGGGCAAATCGCACGATCGCGGGAGCCAGCCGCTGATGCTCAAGCCGCGGGGCGGAGAGAGGGCGGATGCCGGGGATGGCGCTTCGTCTCCCGACGCCGTAGCCACCGTGATCAAGCACAGGAAGAGCTTCCAAAGCGCGCTGGAGCGGGCGGAAAACGCGCGGCTG
>CBFGVD010000540.1:0-2582 GCA_965651965.1 uncultured Verrucomicrobiaceae bacterium
CAGCGGTGCCGCCAGCGCTCGCGGGGCGAGGGGGTGGTGCACCACGGAAAAACCGCCGCCGGTGGATCCGGCATCGATTTTCCAGTTCACGCCCAGTCCCCCGAAATCGAAGGACTCGCCGCCTGCGGATGGGATGATCGTCGGCTTCATCGGCAGGAGAGTATCGGGGAGTTTGCGGAAGATGTGCAATCCTTGGGTGGGCCCGTGGACGGGGTTGCCGTATTTGGAAATGGCAGCCGCGAATAGACGCGAATCCATCTGCCGCAAGGGCGACCACGGAGCTGCCGAGGCCGCAAAGGATCGCGGAGGGAGGGACACGGAATTGGATCTCCGCGCTCCTGCGGTGGATCGGGGTCCCGGGGAGGGGCATCCGGCTCATGGATCGCGTCCATTCGCGGTTTTGAAATTTCAGATGCTGGCGTCCTGATCCTGTAATGGCCTCCCATTGACACCCCTTGCGCGGCCTTGCACCCTCGGCCCGGATGGAACTGCGCGTGGAGAGTAATGCCGGAATGCGGCTGGATGCCTGGCTGGCGGCGAATCTGCCGGAGCTCTCGCGGTCCCGCATCCAGGAGCTGATCCGGGAGCAATTCATCCTGCGCAACGGGGAACCGGCGAAGCCGCGGGATGCCGTGGCGGCGGGGGATCTGCTCAGCATCGCCATCCCGGAGGCGGTGCCCGCGGAGGCGCAGCCGCAGGACATCCCGCTGCATATTCTCCATGAAGACGAGCACCTGGTGGTGCTGGACAAGGACTCCGGCCTGGTGGTGCACCCGGCGGCGGGAAATCCGGACGGCACGCTGGTGAATGCCCTGCTGCACCATTGCAAGGGCAGGCTCTCCGGCATCGGCGGGGTGGAGCGCCCGGGGATCGTGCACCGCCTGGACAAGGATACCTCCGGATGCATGGTGGTGGCGAAGACGGATCAGGCGCACCAGTCCCTCACCGAGCAATTCTCCGGCCGCACGATGGAGAAGCTCTATCTGGCCGTGGTGCAGGGGATTCCCAGCCCGGCGAAGGACACCGTTTTCACCCACATCGGACGGCATCCGGTGAACCGGCAGAAGATGGCGGTGGTGAATCCCCCCGGGGGCAAGACCGCGATCACGGATTACGAGATTCTTTCCATCGACCGCTCCACGGCTTCCTCGCTGGTGCTCTGCCATCTGCATACCGGCCGCACGCACCAGATCCGGGTGCACATGCTGCACAAGGGCTGTCCCTTGATCGGAGACCCCATCTACGCGAAGCCGGAGCGCCAGAAGGCCAAGCCGGGCCGCCTGATGCTACACGCCTGGAGGCTGAGCTTCGATCACCCCGCGAGCGGGGAACGCCTGTCTTTCGAGGCCGCGGTGCCGCCGGAGTATACGCCCTGGCTGCAAATGATGGACGGGCCGCTGCCCGGCTGAGCCGGGACGACGCGCGAAGCTGAATTACCCGGCGGCGAGCAGTTCCAGGATGCGTCCCGCCGCGGTCATGCCGAAGACCGCGGTGACATGCGTGGCGGTGCCGTAGCCCGCATCGCAGCGCAGGCCGGAGGGCAGATCCTCCGGGCGCTCGTGGCACACGCTGCCATCGCCGGCGGGATAGAGCGGGGGTTCTTCGGAATACACCGCCTCGATGCCGAATTTCTTCACCTTCTCCCCGGCGGGGGCCTTCGGGAAGCCGTGCTCGTCCCGCAGGCGCTTGCGCACGGCCATTAGCAGCGCATCGTCCCGGGTACGGGCCAGGTCGGCGGTCTTGATGCAGGAGGCGTCCCGGCGGCCTCCGGCACCGCCGCAGGCGATCACCGGCACGCCGCGCTCCCGGCAGCGTGCGAGCAGCACGCACTTGGCACGCACGGCGTCGATCGCGTCGATCACCGCGTCGAAGCCCCCGTCCAGGAAATCGTCCACATTCCGGTCGGAGAGAAATTCCTGGCGCTCGGTGACCGCGATCTCCGGTTGGATCGCGCGCAGGCGCTGGGCCATCACGCCCACCTTCGGCTTCCCGTAGGTGCCGTCCAGGGCATGGATCTGCCGGTTCGTGTTCGTGACGCAGAGGTCGTCCGCATCGATCATGGTGATCTTGCCGATGCCGGAGCGGGCCAGGCACTCCGCCGCCCAGCAGCCGACCCCGCCGATGCCCACTACCGCCACGTGCGAACGGCGGAAACGCTCCAGCGCGGCCGTGCCGTAGAGCCGGGCGATGCCGGAAAAGCGGTCGAGATAGGGATCGGTCACCGGCGCTCTCCTAGCGGCGGGGCAGGGGATGGGCAAGCGCGGGAGGCATTCCGCCCGGTCCCCGGCAAAGTAGTCCGCCCGGTCTCCGGGCGGAAGAAGGCATCCCGGCGGCTCTTTTTCTCGCAAGGGCGGCAGGGAAGAAAGCATGTGCCAGGCCCGCTCCTCCGCCCGGGGACCGGGCGGACTACTTCGACCCTGACCTCATTTTCCCCGCTCTTGCCACCTGGGGGCGGATTCCTCAGGATTCCCGAAAGAGTTCCCCATGGCCGCCGAATACACCGAAGCCGACATCAAATCCCTCGACTGGCGCGAGCACATCCGCCTGCGCCCCGGCATGTACATCGGCAAGCTGGGCGACGG
>CBFGVD010000541.1:0-2575 GCA_965651965.1 uncultured Verrucomicrobiaceae bacterium
TCGAGCACCTTGTAAACGCGGTGGCCGATGCCCATGATCTTTTCCTTCCGCTCCAGCTTGCCTTCCACGAAGGCATCCACCTTCGAAGGATCGCCGATCTGTTCCAGCATGTGGATCACGCCCTCGTTCGCGCCGCCGTGGAGCGGCCCCTTCAGGGTGCCGATCGCGGAGGTGATCGCGGAATACATGTCGGAGAGGGTGGCCACCGTCACGCGGGCGGAGAAAGTGGAGGCATTCATGCCGTGGTCGGCATGGAGGATGTAGGCCACGTCCAGGGTTCTGGTGGCCGTTTCCGTGGGAGTCTCGCCGGTGATGAGGTAGAGGAAATGGGCGGCCTCCGAGAGGTCGTCGCGCATCGGCGGCAGCTCCAAGCCCTGGCGGAAACGGTGGAAGGCCGCCACGATCACCGGGGTCTTCGCCACCAGGGAGAGGCCGATTTCCTCCACCTTGTCGAGTTGCGGCTCACCGATGGCGGCGCGCTTGTCATACAGGCCGAGCATCGAGACGCCGGTGCGGAGCACGTCCATCGGATTCGCGTCCTTGGGGGCGTTTTTCAGGAAATCCAGCACGCCCTGGGGCAGATCCCGGTCCCCGCGCAGGCGTTTTTCCAGCGCGTCCAGCTCGGCCTGTTTCGGCAGCCGGCCCTTGTGAAGCAGGAAGACGACTTCCTCGTAGGAACAGCCTTCGACCAGGGAATCGATCGAGTAACCCAGATAGCTCAGACGGCCTTCGGCACCCTCCACGTTGCTGAGGGCGGATTCATTGGCAATCACTCCTTCGAGTCCTTTGGCGTAGTCGGTCATGGGGATTATCGGGTTCCGGGTGCTGAATTTGCACGGAAGAAAGCGGGTCGGGCGGATGGCTGCAAGGGGAGAATCCCGTCGAATCCGCAAAGCGCCGGCAATCCACGGCCCCTGCGGGATTTGCGGGATTGCGGATCGGGGGAGATTTCGGATGCTCGGCGGCGTGCCGGACGCCGCCAGATTGTTCATCGAAAGCAGCACGCCCCGTGCCTCGCTCGCCCTGCTGCGCGGCAGCGAAGTGCTGCATGAGGAATCCTTCAGCGGCGACCGCAGCCACAATGCGCTGCTCTTCGCACCGCTTTCCCGCGCGCTGGAGCGGCTGCCCGCGGGGGAAAGCCTCGCCGCGGTCGTGATCGGCACAGGCCCAGGCAGTTACAGCGGTACCCGTGTCGGCATCGCCGCCGGGCAGGGTGTGGCGCTGGTCCATGGTTGCCCGGCGGTGGGTCTCAGCTCCCTGCTGGCGGTTCCTGCTGCAGTTGGGAAGGCTCTCGCCATCGGGGATGCCCGTCGCGGTGCGGTGTGGCGGGTTGCCACAGCGGCTCTCCGCCGCGGCGCGGAACCGGCCCTGTGCGGCGTGGCGGAATTGGAAGGAGAGATCCGTGCCGCCCTGGACCAAGGGGAGGCGGTGTTTTCGCTGGAGCCTGTTACGGCGACCGGCCTGTCCCGGGAGCTCGCAGCAACGGTGAGCCTGGAGCATCCCGATGCCCTGCGCCTTGCCGCCGCGTGGCGGGACTTGCCCGCGGAAGAAAGGGCCCGGATCGCGAAGCTGCCGCCGCAGCCGGCCTATCTGCGGCCCCCCCACGTCACCATGGCGAAGCAGGGGCACCCGCTGCTCCGGAAATAGCGGTTTCCCGAAGCAGCGGCGCAGCCGCCATGGACTGCGGCAGCCTGCTGCCGCTTTCTCTTTCCCGCAGCCTGCTGCGGGCCGTAAAGACAACCTTGGAACCCAACGGGGTTGCGAAGTCTTCGGCGGAGCGCGTGATTTTTAGCCGATGGGCTTTCCCTGCGATCCTTTGCGGCCTCGGCGTCTCCGCGGTCGCGGGAAGAGGACTATCCTGACCCTCCCGGCCAGCAGGCTGGCCTCGGAAAAAGCGGCAGCAGGCTGCCGCAGTCCATGGCGGCTACGCCGCGGAAGCCGGCCTAGACTCGCCGCCACAGGGTCAGCATCGAGGCCGTCCACTGGAATTTCCGCGCCGTTTCCCGGATCAGGAAGGGCTCCTCGTCCTCTTTCACGAGCTGGAAATGTCCGCCCAGGGAGTCCTGCAGCCATGCCAGCGTGCTCCCTTCCGGCCAATTTTCCGGGGGCGTGAATTCGCCCAGCCAGGTGCAGGGGGTGGCGAGCACCAGTTCGCCGCCGCGGCGGACCAGGGCGGGCAGGCGCTCCAGCAAGCGCCGCGGCTCGGGCAGGCGGCAGAGCAGGTTCGCGGCGTGGACGCGGTCGAAGTCGCCCAGATCCGGGCGGAGGGCCATCGCATCCCCTGTTTCAAAGGCCACAGCACCCCCGGGCAGCCCTTCCGGCAGCCGTGCCAGCAGGTCCGTGCCCCGGTGGCCTTCGTCCTGTCGCCGGTAGGCCAGAGGGCCGATTGCCAAGGTCTCCGCGGCGCGGATGAAGCTGCGGGAGAAATCGATCCCCACCGTTTCGGCGCTATGGCGGGAAAGCTCGTACGCGGAGCGGCCCACCGCGCAGCCCAGGTCCAGGGTCCGCTCCACGGCACCCGCGGAAAAGTGCCGCGTGGTCCGCACCGCGAAGTCCAGGGCCTCATGCATCCCCG
>CBFGVD010000542.1:0-2574 GCA_965651965.1 uncultured Verrucomicrobiaceae bacterium
CCTTGCCCGCGAGGACGGTCTCTTCCTTCTTCTCCTTGTCCTTGCCGGGGCAGTCATCCTTGTCCTTGTCCTTGCCGGCCAGGAAAGGGGCGGCGGAGGCGATGGAACCGGCGGCAAAGGCTCCGGCGATGGCGGCGGCCACGAGTGCGTTCGAGGCTTTCATTGGGTTGCTTCGTTGGTGGTTTTGGTTGGACCGCGGGCAAACGCGCGCCGCAGGTCATCGGGTAGGATTCCCCTTGCCGGGGATTATTCCAGTGATTTTCATTTCATCGCGCCCGCGTCCCTTCCCGCATTGTTTTTTCGATTCGCACCGGCGGCTGTCTTGCGCCAACCTCCGTCCATGACACCGAGGAGCATGCGTCCCGGCGAAGAAGGAGACGTCGCCGCCTTGATCCACCGCGCCACCAACGGCTGGTACCGGAAGAAGCTGGGTTACGAAATCTTCACCTGCACGGCGGAGGATTGCCGGCTTTTCCCGGAGACCTACGAGGCCCTGGACCCCGGCTGCTGCCTGGTGGCCGAAACGGAGGACGGCGCTCTCGCCGGCTGCTGCTTCTATCACCCCCGGGAAAGCCATGTCGGCCTGGGAATCATGGCGGTGTCTCCCGATCATGCCGGGAACGGCGTGGCCCGCACCCTCTTGGACGAGGTGATCAAAAAAGCGGAGGACCGGCCGGTGCGCCTGGTCTCCAGCGCCATGAATCTCGATTCCTTTTCCCTCTATACCCGCGCGGGCTTCGGTCCCGTGGCCGTCTATCATGACCTCGTGATTCCGAAGGAAAAGCTCCCGATCCCTCCGCCGGCGGGTGCCGGATCGGTCCGGCCCGCGACGGTAAATCACCTCTTCGCCATGGCGGACCTCGAGCAGGAGATCTCCGGGATCCTGCGGGGCAAGGACCTCGCCCATTTCATCAAGAACCCCGGGGGCCGCTGGACCACCTTCGTGCATTTGGATTCCTCGGGCAAAATCGACGGCTGGCTTGCCTCCATCGATCACCCCGCCTGCCGGATGATCGGCCCCGGAGTGATGCGGGATGAAATCGCCGCCATGGCCCTGATCCATGCGCAGCTCTCCGTGCCGCGGGAAGGGGATCCGGTTTTCCTGGTCGCCGCCCACGAGTCGGACATGATCGCCGAGCTCTACCGCTGGGGCGCGCGGAACGTGGAGCTGCACTTCGCCCAGGTGCGCGGCGGCTACATGCAGCCGCAGGGCGTGGTGATGCCCAGCTTCCTGCCGGAGAGCGGCTGAGTCATTCCGCAGCCCCTGCCGGAGGAGCGGCGGCCCGCACCAGCTTCCGCCCGAGCTTCGGGGAAGCGATGGCGACGCCTAGCCCGGCGAGGCAGGGGATCGGGGAGGCGGCGAGCTGCTGGAAGTGGGCCCGGCGCATTTCCTCCACCATGCCGGGAGTTTGGTTGCTCAGGGCCAGGCCGTAGAGCCCGCCGAGGGAGGAGGCAAGATGGGCCAGGAAAAAGTAGAGACCCATCAGAAGCAGCCCGAAGCCATAGATATCGGCCCGCTGGAGCTGCGCTACCGGCACGGCCGGGTCGCCCCGCCCGCTCACCTTGGCGGCGATTCCCTCCGCGAAGATCCATGCCAACATGGCCATGACACCGTAGATTACCGGAGCCACCAGTACCATGGTGATGCTTTGCCAGCCTGCCGAAGCTCCCATGGGAAGATAGACCGAGAGATTCGTCGCGAAAAGGATCAGGGCCTGCGCCGCCCAATAGATCCCGAACAGGCGCAGGAGGATGGCGACCAGGGTGGAACTGCGCAGGGAGCTTTCTTGCATCAGGGCAAGACGACCAGAACTCGTGATCCGGAGCAAGAAATCACGGGGCTGCGGCGCAACGCTTTAGCGTAGCTCCACGCCCTCGTAGAGTTCCGCCAGCGGCAATTCCACCTCGATCTCCGGCAATGCGATCGTCTCTTCCCTGCCGGTATATTCTTCAGCCTCGAAGCCGCCTTCCTTGCGGCGGCGGTAAACCGTCACCCTAGCCTCTTCGGACTCGACCAGAAGCAGGACTTTCAGCGAGGGGATGCTCAGGTAAGCGTCCTTTTTCTCGCCCATGTCGGTGCGGCGGGTGGATTCGCCCAGCACCTCCATCACGAGCACCGGCCGGTCCTGGAAATGGTCGCTGCCGGGGTTCCCCTGACAGACCACCTGGAGGTCCGGGTAGTAGAAGCGGATGTGGTCGGCGAATTCGATCCGCACCTTGGCATCGCTGCCGAAGGGTCGGCAGCGCTTGCTCCGAAGCTGCGCACCCAGGGAAATCCCGGCATTCATCGCGATGGCGGCGTGGTCGTTGGTCCCGCCGGCCATGGCGTGGACGATGCCTCCCAGGTATTCGTGTTTGATATCCGAAAGCTCCTCGCCCGCGAGGTATTCGTCCACGCTGACGAGTGCGGGCTTTTTCAGAGCGGTCATGGGCGGACCATAGTCATCCCGACGGCGGAAGGCAACACGCCGGAGCGCTGCCGCTCAGCCCCCGCACAGCGGCGCGCAGAGCCGCATGATCGCCGGGTCGATCTTGTACTTCGAGTCCACCACCGTGTGGTTCGGCAGGTGGCCG
>CBFGVD010000543.1:0-2572 GCA_965651965.1 uncultured Verrucomicrobiaceae bacterium
GATTTTCGCCTTTCCGGCGACGAATTTCAGGGCGCCGAGGAAGCAGGCGGAGTAGCCGGCTGCGAAAAGCTGCTCGGGATTGGTGCCGGGGCCGCCCGCGCCGCCGAGCTCCTTCGGCGTGGAGAGAGTCACGGAGAGCGTGCCGTCCGCGGTTTTCGAGCTGCCTTCGCGTCCGCCGGTGGAGGTGGCCTGGGTCGTGTAGAGTACTTTCATGGTCGTGGAAATAACACCGGAGGATTAAGCGCCCTTCCGGGATCATGCAAGGGGGTAGGAATCCCCGTGTCATGCACGCCGGGCATGCTGAGTCCAGCAAGAGGGCATTTCCCGGGAGCGGATCTTCCGGTTAATCTGGCGGCCATGAAACGGGAGATCACCGGTATCCATCACGTCACCGCCATTGCCAGCGACCCGCAGCGGAACATCGATTTCTACGCCGGCCTGCTCGGCTTGCGGCTGGTGAAAAAGACGGTCAATTTCGACGATCCATCCGCCTACCACCTCTACTACGGGGACGAGGCAGGGACGCCGGGAAGCATCGTCACTTTCTTCTACTGGCCCGGGCACGAGGCCCGCGGGCGGCGCGGCAGCGGCCAGACCAGCGCGCTGGTTTTTTCCGCACCCGGGGAATCCCTGGACTATTGGGCCGACAGGCTCGGCCGCAACGGCACGGAGGCCGTGAGGAATACACGTTTCGGCGAGCAGGTGCTTGCCTTCGCCGATCCCGACGGCATCCCGGTGGAGATCGTGGCCGTGGCGGAGGACGCGCGGCCCGGCTGGACCGGTGCGGGCATCCCCGCTGAGCACGCGCTTCGCGGCCTCCACACCGCGGAGCTCACGGTTGCCGCCGCCGCGCCCACCGAGGCGCTGCTTTCCATCGAAATGGGATTCCGCCTCGTGAAGCGGGCGGGGAACCGCGCCCGTTTCGAAGCCGGTCCCGGGGGCTCCGGACGCTATGCGGATGTGATCGCGGATCCCGCGCTGCCCCGCGGCACCGGCGGCTCCGGGACGATCCACCACATCGCCTGGAGCGTGCCGGACGACGAGACGGAGCTCGGGAAGCAAAGCGAGCTGCAGGCTTCCGGCTATCATGTTTCCCCGGTGATGGACCGGGATTACTTCCACTCGATCTACTATCGCGAGCGCGGGGGCATCCTCTTCGAGATCGCGACCGCTACGCCGGGTTTCGCGGTGGATGAAGCGCCGGAGTCCCTGGGCTCCGCCCTCAAGCTGCCGAAGCAATTCTCCCATGTGAGGGACAAGATCGAGGCGATCTTGCCTCCGCTCCAGGCCGCCAAGCATTTCACCTGATTGAATGACATGAACCTTCACGATATCTCCCGCACTTTGAAACGGGGCAAGCCGCTCGCGGAGGCGGGCGGCGCCCTCATCCTGATCCATGGCCGCGGTGCCGGAGCCTTGGATATCGCCGGGCTGGCGGACTATCTGCCGGCCGGGGATCTGGCGGTCCTGGCACCGGCGGCGCAGCAGAATACCTGGTACCCGCAGCGCTTTTTCCTGCCCCTGGAGGAAAACGAGCCCTGGCTTTCCAGCGGTCTCGGGGTCGTCGATCACCTCGTGGAAGAAGTCCTCGACGCGGGAATTCCTGCGGAACGCATCGGCATCGCCGGTTTCTCGCAAGGCGGCTGCCTGGCGCTGGAGTACGTGCACCGCCATCCGCGGCGGTACGGGTTCGCGGCCGGCTTGAGCAGCGCGCTCATCGGGCCGCAGGGCATTCCCCGGGCGCCGGCCGATCTCTCGGGCACGCCGGTTCTCATCGGCTGCGCGGAGCAGGATGCGCACATCCCGCTGCCCTTCGTGGAGGAAAGCGCGGCCATCCTCGCCGCCTCGGGGGCGGATGTCACCAAGCAGGTCTTCCGCGGTCACGACCACACCGTTTTCCCGGAGGAGATCGCGTGGCTGGCGGCCCGTATCGCGGGGTGGAAACGCGCGGCATGAAGGGATGGCGCATTGCCATCCCGGCGCGGGCGTGGCTTCCTTTCCGGGCATGTCCGTCACCCGCATTTTCCTGATCCGCCACGGGGCCACGGTCCTGACCGCGGAGGACCGCTTCGCCGGGTCCACCGATGTCGAGCTTTCGGAGGAGGGCCGCACGCAGGTCGGCCGCCTGGCGGAGCGCCTGAGCCTGATCCCGGTGGATGCCGTTTACGCTTCGCCGCTGGGCCGTACCATGGAGACGGCGCGCATCTTGGCCGCGCCCCACGGCTCGGAGGTGCTGCCGGTGGACGGTTTGCGCGAAATTTCCCACGGCCACTGGGAACAGCTCACGCGGAAGGAAGTGGAAGACCGCTATCCGGAGGAAGCCGCCGCCTGGGAGCAGGATCCCTATACTTTCGCTCCGGCGGGCGGCGAGAGCGGTCTGGAGGTCACCGCCCGGGCCTTGCCCGCGCTGCTCGATATCGTCCGCCGTCACCAGGGCAAGCCGGTGATCGTGGCCTCCCACAAGGCGACGATCCGCCTGCTGCTCAGCTCCCTGCTGGGCTTCGACCCCCGCCGCTACCGGGACAACCTCGACCAGGATCCCGCCGCGCTGAACATCGTCGATTTCAAGGAC
>CBFGVD010000544.1:0-2562 GCA_965651965.1 uncultured Verrucomicrobiaceae bacterium
GGTCGGCCGGGACGTCCGACCCAGGCGCGCGGCCATGGGATTTATTAAAACGCCCGGGAAATTCCAGAAGGCAATCGCGGTGCGGCCTCCGGCGCGTAGTATTGCTCCCCCTTGTGCAGGAGGAGCCCCAAAACGGGCGGGAGAAAGAACGGGGCCACCCTGCCGGATTCCGGCTCAAGCGTGCTGAAGATAGCGCCGCTGGGCTTCCTCTTCGGGATTGTGCGGCACGACCTCGTTCTCCGGCCGGGTGTCGGCGATGAGCTCGTCGCGGAATTTCGCGATGATCGCTTCCACGGGCCAGGAAGAGGCTTCGCCGAAGGCGCAGATGGTGCGGCCGTCGATCTGGTAGGCCACGCTCTCCAGCGTCGCGACGTCCTTGGGAGAAGCTTCTCCGGCCACGATGCGGTCGGAGATTTTCTTCATCCACATGGAGCCCTCGCGGCAGGGGGTGCACTGGCCGCAGGATTCGTGCGCGTAGAAGGTGTTCAGGTTGTTGAGCACCCAGGACATCTTGCGGGTATTGTCCATCACGATCACCCCGCCGGAGCCGGCCATGGAGCCGCAGGCGGCCAGGGAATCGAAGTCCATCGGGATGTCCCAGAAGGACATCTTCAGGTCGCCGCCTTCCGGGCCCTTGCCCTTGAGGGTGAATTCCTCGTCGCAGCGCAGGATCTTGGCGGAGGATCCGCCGGGGATCACGGCCTTGAATTCCCGGCCTTCCTTCGGCCCGCCGCACATGTCGTAGAGCAGCTCGCGCATGGTCACCTTGCCCACCTCGACCTCGAAGTAGCCGGGCTTCTTCACATCGCCGGAGACGCAGAGGATGCGGGTGCCGGTGTTGTTCTTCACGCCGAGCTTCGCGTATTCCTCCCCGCTCATGCGGACGATGTGCTTCACGTGGCAGAGGGACTCCACGTTGTTCACGATGGTGGGGCACATGTAGAGGCCCAGTGCCGCGGGGAAATAGGGCGGCTTGATCCGCGGGTAGGCGCGCTTGCCTTCCAGGGACTCGATCAGGCCGGTCTCCTCGCCGCAGATGTAGGCGGCGGCACCGCGGTGGACGTAGATTTCCACGTCGAAGCCGGAGCCGAGGACGTTCGGGCCGACGAAGTTCTTCGCGCGGGCTTCCGCGATCGCATTCTCAAGGATGATCGCGGCTTCCGGGAATTCCTCGCGGATGTAGATGTAGGCGACCTTCGCGCCGACGGCGAAGCAGGAGATCACCATGCCCTCGATGAGCTGGTGCGGGTCCTGGTGGACGATGTAGCGGTCCTTGAAGGTGCCCGGCTCGGATTCGTCGCAGTTGCAGATCAGGTAAACCGGTTTCGTATTGTTCGGCGGGATGAAGGTCCACTTCAGGCCGGTGGGGAAACCCGCGCCGCCGCGGCCGCGCAGGCCGGATTTCTTCACTTCCTCCGTGATCGCCTTCGGCTCCATGCCGAGCGCCTTCTTCAGGTCCTCGTAGCCGCCGTCGCGCAGGTAGCAATCGATCGAAGGGTCCCAGCCCTCGCGGTCCACGTTCTTGAAGATGAGTCGGTACTCGCGGGAGTCGGGCTGCTTGCCGGCTTTGTAGGTGATCATCGGGCTGCGATCAGAGAAGGGTCTTGAGAAAGGCGAAATTGGCGGCGGAATCGAAGATCGCCTCGAGCGGGATATTCAGGCCGGGAAAGCTGAGGGGGCGGATCTCCGCATGGGTCAGTTTCTCCGCGAGCTGGTAGCCGCCTTCCGGGCCGGCCACGTACTGCTCCACGCTGCGGGCATCCGCATCCACGATCCAGTATTCCCGCACGCCGTGGGCGGCGTAGTCGGTGAATTTCACCCCGCGGTCGTTCTTCTGGGTCGCGGGGGAAAGGATCTCCACGATGAAATCCGGCACCGGGTAGAGGGTAGTATCCGGGCCGATGCGTTCCGCCTTCTCCGGCGAGAACCAGGCCACGTCCGGCTCGTAGTCGTTCCGGGTGAAGGCGCACATGGCTTTCTCGGAGACCACGTGACCGTGGAACTTTCCGCTTTGGATGGCGAACCGGAGAATCTGCTCGATCAGCGAGCGGGTGACATTGTGAGAGTCGCGGGCGGGGGACTGCATGAAAACTTCGCCATTGATGAACTCGCCCTTTTCGTGCGGCTCGATCTTGTCCCGGAAGACCTCCCGCGCCTTCGCTTCCTCGGCCAGAAAGGCCTCGATCTCCTTGACCTCCAGGGCCAGGGTCGGGCGTTCCTTCAGCTCGAGGGTAAGACTCATGGCGGCAGGATAGCCTTAATCCCGATATTTGGCGAGCAGGTCCTCCGCCTTCTCCGCGGCCACGCCTTCGTGGAAATCGTCATTCACCAGGCAGACCGGCGCGGTGCCGCAGGAGGCCAGGCACTCGGCGAATTCCACCGACCATTTCCCGCAGGGGGAGACGCTGACCGGGTGGTGGTGGGAATCCGCCGCACCGCGGTCGATGCCGGTGAGTTCGCAGAGCTTCTCCATCAGCTCGTGGGAGCCGCCCATCGCGCAGGAGAGCGTGCGGCAGACGCGGATGTGGAACTTGCCGGGGGCGGTCTGGCGGAAGCCGGGGT
>CBFGVD010000545.1:0-2561 GCA_965651965.1 uncultured Verrucomicrobiaceae bacterium
CTTCGATCTCGAAGATCGACTTCGGGATGGAAGCGTCCTGCACGAAGGTCTGGTAGGCGGCGTCGAAGAAGATGACCGTGTCGTTCTCCTTCGCATACTTCACCCAGGCCTCGAGCTGGGCGCGGGTGGCGACGGCTCCGGTGGGGTTGTTCGGGAAGCAGAGGTAAACGAGGTCCACCTTTTCCTCCGGCAGGTCGGCCACGAAGCCGTTCTCCGCCGTGCAGGGCAGGTAAACCAGACCGGCGTAGGCACCCTTTTCATCGGCATCGCCGGTGTTGCCCGCCATCACGTTGGTATCCACATAGACCGGATAGACCGGATCGGTGATGGCGATCACGTTACCCTTGCCGAAGATGTCCAGGATATTGCCGGTATCGCACTTCGAGCCGTCCGAAACGAAAACCTCGTCCGCGGAAATGCCCAGGCCGGCGAATTCATTGTCCACGATCGCCTGGCGCAGGAACTCGTAGCCCTGCTCGGGGCCGTAGCCCTTGAAGGTCTCGCGGCTGCCCATTTCATCGATCGCCTCGTGCATGGCGGCGCGGACGGCGGCTGGCAGGGGCTCGGTCACGTCGCCGATGCCGCAGCGGATGATGCGCGCGGCCTTGTCCGGGTTCGCTTCGGAGAAGGCTTTCACGCGGCGGGCGATCTCGGGGAAAAGGTAACCGGCTTTGAGCTTCAGGAAGTTCGAATTGATCGTGGCCATGCGGCGGGAGGTTTAGACGCGCCCTGCCCCGCCCGCAAGGACTACGTCACGACTGGCCGGGCGTCCTGCGGTGGAGGATCGCCTTGAACCGGGAATGATCCGAGTGATGCCGGGCTTGCTCGGTCCAGGTCGCTTCCCAGCCTTGCCCGGTCCAGATCTGATCCAGGGTGAGCAGCGGCAGGCCGTAGGCCCAGGTCTCGCGGAAACCGCGCCGCGGGCCGTCGTTCGCGAGGGTCAGGGCGGGGCTCCACCCGCGATACCAGCGGGATTCCGGCGGGGTATTGAAATCCCCCAGCACGATGACCCGGGAATCCCCCGCGGCGGCGTGGAGGATGCCGGACAGGGACTGCTGCCGGGAGAGCCAGGGCTGCGAGCGCACGTCCGCGACCACCACGGTGAATTCCCCGTGGCCGGGCAGGCTCACCCGGCACCGGTAGCAGCGGTACAGGTGGCGCACGCCGAGCGACTCCGCGGAGAGGATCCGGCCGCGGACGCCGAGCATGGTCCCGCCGAAGCGCCGCCATTCCATCCCCTGCGTGGCCGCGGCGAAGTCCGCCCAGGCCGCCGCGGTGAAATCCCCGGACTCCACCACCGCGGTCAGGTCTCCCTCCGCCAGGGCTCCCCAGGTTTCCGGATGGCTCTCCAGGGTACGGCCGGCATTGTAAACCGAGGCGGTCAAACCGCCGGGCGAAGGATCGGGCCGGGCATCGAGGCGGAAAGAGTGCCACCCTTCCATCGCGGACCAGAGCAGGCAGGCGGCGGCCGCCCACTTCAGGGTGCGCCGCCTCAGCAGCAGCAGGGCGAGCAATCCCGCCAGGGCGCGGAGCAGCCAGGGAGTGGCGTAGTAAATCACGCCGCCCGGGATCGTGGCGTCCTTGCCTTTCAGGACAATGCCGAGCCACGCGAGCAGCAGCCCCGCCGCCGCGGCGAAGCGCAGGAATTTCCACAGCCGCTTCATTTTCCGAGATGGAGGATCTGTTCCAGGATCGCGAGGTAGTCCTCGAAGGCCTTCTTGCCCGCCTGGGTCAGCGTGTAGAGCGTCTGCGGCCTGCCGTCCCCGGTCAGCTTCTCGGCGGAGATGTAGCCCGCCTGCTCCAGGGTGCGGAGGTGGGTGATCAGGTTGCCGTCGCTCATTTCGAGCTCGGCTTTCAGGTCCTGGAAAGGCCACGGGTTCGCGCGGGAGGCCAGCAGGGTCATGATGCCGAGCCGCCCCTTTTCGTGGATCGTCTTGTCCAGCTTTGAGAAATCGATCATGCGCCCGGTCCTTCGCGGCGGGTGGTGGTGACGATGGCCGCGCCGTAGAGCAAGTGGAAGCCGCCGAAAGTCGCGGCCATCAGCCCGGAAGGGCCGAGCCGGTTCAAGAACGGATTCATCGATTGGATGAAAGTGCACGCGGCGAAGGCACCGATGCCCGTGGCGAGGAAAGCGATGCCCAGCCAGGCCATCGATTTCGGCGCGAACTCCCGGATCGCCAGCAGCGCCAGACCGTAGTGGAGGATCCAGAAGGACGCGGCGAAGAGCTCCGCCTTCGGGTAACCGGAGTTCCGCGAACCGTATTTCAGATAGAGCAAGCCCAGGAAGCCGCCCGCGATCAGGGAGGGCAGCGCGCCGCGGAGAGCAACCTTCAGGCCGTGCGACCAGAACGGACGGTCGTGAGCCAGCGCAAGGCGATGGAGCTGCCAGACCGCGAAAAGCATGACGACCGCCAGCCCGGCCAGCCACACGCTGCCCCAGGCCCAGCCGGTCTTGTCATCCGAGATCCACCCCGCCGCGAGCGACATCGCCCCGCCCAGCAGGGCGGCCTCCCCGGAGAGCGCGCGGAAGATCGTCGCGCGCTCCATCATCGTGCGGATCA
>CBFGVD010000546.1:0-2560 GCA_965651965.1 uncultured Verrucomicrobiaceae bacterium
CGTAGCCTCCATCCGGACCGGCGAGGTAGGAGACGAGCCCGGCGACCTCCTCCCCGGTGCCGTAGCGGGGGAGGGGCATCATCGCGCGGAGGGAATCCGCGAAAGGGCCGTCGGCCGGATTCATGTCCGTATCCACGGGGCCGGGCTGGACATTGTTCACGGTGATGTAGCGGGAGCCGAGCTCGCGGGCCAGGGCCCGGGTGAAGCTGGCGACCGCTCCTTTGGAGAGGGCGTAGGCGCCGACCGGTGGGAAAGGCGCGGCATCGCTGTTCACGCTGCCGATGTGGATGATGCGCCCGCCGTCCGGCAGGTGTTTCACCGCTTCCTGGGTGGTGAGGAAGAGGCCCTTCACGTTGACGTCGATGGTGCGGTCGAATTCCTCCTCCGTGATTTCGCCGAAAGGTTTCAGGACCGCGATTCCGGCGTTGTTCACGAGGATATCGAGGCGGCCCAGCTTGGAAACCGTCCCGGCGACGGAAGCGCGGACGGCAGCAGGGTCGGCGGCGTCAGCCCGGATGGCGATGGCCTTGTCGCCCGCGGCTTCGATGCTTTGCACGAGCTCCTCCGCTTTTTCCGGGGAGGAGCTGTAGGTGATGGCGACGGCGGCGCCGTCCCTGGCCAGGCGGCGGGCGATTGCGGCTCCGATGCCTCGGGAGCCTCCGGTTACGAGGGCGACTTTTCCGGCGAGGGGGGCGTTGGTGCTCATGGCGGGATTCAGGGGATCGATTGTTTTGTAACGAACGGTATGGATCTATCCGCTGGACATCGGGCCGTCAAGCGACATTTTTACCGAAAGGTATGGAAGCTCGCAAATCCGCCGCGCCGATGGGCCGCCCCCGGGAATTCGACACGGAGGAGGCGCTGGGGAAAGCCATGCGCGTTTTCTGGGAAAAAGGCTACGAGGGGACATCAATGGCCGATCTGACGGCGGCGATGGGGATCAACCGGCCCAGCCTGTATGCGGCATTCGGAAACAAGGAGTCGCTCTTTCGCAAGGCGCTGGAACGCTACGGGCGGGGACCGGGCTCGTATGTGGCGGCCGCTTTGGCAGCCCCCACGGCGCGGGGGGCTGCGGAGAAACTGCTCGCAGGGGCTGTCTCCGTGCTGGGAGACCCGGCGAATCCCGGCGGCTGCCTGACCATCCAGGGGGCGCTGGTATGCGGGGATGAGGCCGCCGCGGTCCGGGGCGAGCTGCGTTCCCTCCGCGGCTGTACGCTGGATGCGATGGCCCGGCGTTTCGCGGAGGGGAAAGCGGCAGGGGAATTCCGCGGAGAGGTCGATCCCCGCCATCTGGCGCGCTACCTTTCCGCCGTGATCCAGGGGATGTCGGTGCAATCGGCAGGGGGTGCCACGGCGGAGGAATTGCGCGCCGTGGCGGAGCAGGCGATGAAAGCCTGGCCGGATTGATCCGCCGCGGACCCGGCCGGGAATGCCCCCTTGCAATCTGCCCGGAACGGGAACGCCACGTGCTTGCCCTTGCCAAGCCGCCGAAAAGCGTCCATAGCCCCGCCCTCCCTTGTCCGGAGGCCCGCCGCCATGTCATTGAAGATCCGCAACCTCGCCATTATCGCCCACGTTGACCACGGGAAGACCACGCTCGTGGACCAGCTCCTGCAAGCAGGCGGCACCTACCGGGACAACCAGGCCCAGCAGGAGCGCGCCATGGACTCCATGGACCTGGAAAAGGAAAAGGGCATCACCATCAAGGCCAAGAACACTTCCATCCATTGGGAAGGCTACACGATCAACATCGTGGATACCCCGGGCCACGCCGACTTCGGCGCCGAGGTGGAGCGCGTGATGAAGATGGTGGACGGCGTGCTGCTGGTGGTGGACGCCTCCGGCGGCCCCCAGGCCCAGACCCGCTTCGTGCTGCGCAAGGCGATGCAGGAAGGCCTGAAGCCGATCGTGGTGGTCAACAAGATCGACCGCCCCCTGGCGACCCCGATGAAGGTCCACGACCAGGTGCTGGAGCTCCTTCTGGACCTGGATGCCGACGAAGAACAATTCAACGCTCCCTTCTGCTACGGCTCGGCCCGCGACGGCTACTTCATGGATCACCCGGACGACGAGCGGAAGGACTGCGTCCCCCTGCTCAAGAAAATCATCGAGCACATTCCCGCTCCGAAAGCCGATCCTGACGCGCCTTTCCTGATGCTCGTCTCCAACATCGAGTGGGACGACTACGTCGGCCGCGTGGCCGTCGGCAAGGTTCTCGGCGGCAGCGTGAAGAAGGGCGATACCGTCTGGCTGCTGCGTGAAAACGGCACCAAGGTCCAGTCCAAGGTGATGAAGACCTTCTCCTACTCCGGACTCGCCACCACCGACTCCGAAGGCTGTAGCGCGGGCGGCATCGTCGGCGTGGCCGCGGGGATCGAGGATGTCAACATCGGCGAAACCCTGGCGGGCAGCGCGGATCAGCAGCCGCTTCCCTTCGTCGCCATTGATCCGCCCACGGTTTCGATGCAGTTCTCGATCAACGACGGCCCGCTGGCCGGCAAGGAGGGCAAGCACGTCACCTCCCGCGCGATCCGCGACCGCCTGATGCGCGAGCTGAAGA
>CBFGVD010000547.1:0-2557 GCA_965651965.1 uncultured Verrucomicrobiaceae bacterium
GGCTTCGGCATGCCTTGGAACTGCTGGTCGTACTGGAATTCGAAGTCGTAGTGGAACTCGTCTCTCGGCCCCCACAGGAAGCGGATGCCCTGCTTCCAGGTCGGCCGGGCCTCGCGGTAGAACTCCTCCTTGGCGATGCCGAGGGTCTCGAAAAGGTGAGCCGGGAAGACCGCGGTCGTCCCTTCCCCCACGCCGATCACCCCGATCTCCGTGCTATGGACCACCGTGACCTCCAGGGAGGGAAGGAGGCGCTTGAGGGTGAGCGCCGACAGGAGCCCGGCGCTGCCGCCGCCGAGCACCAGCACGCTGCGGATTCCGGATGAGGCCGTGGATGGGTCTGAATCGGGGAGCGAGACCATGATTGCGGCTCATGCCAGCGGAAGGACCCCGACCCTTCAAGCGGGAACCTGCGCGGAGCTCTCCATACTTGCGGTCGGCAAACGGTCGTTCCATCTTTTCCCCGCGATCATGGCCTTGGATTCCCAGCAGCAGCGCTCTGCCGCCCAGTTCGACCGGCAGGCGGGAAACTACGGCAGAGGGCACATCCTGGCGGACACGCGGGATGTGGAGGAACTCCTGGCCCTGATCCCGCAGGGGGAGAAGCGCGGGCGGGCCCTGGACATCGCCACCGGCGGCGGGCATGCGGCGCTGGCCCTGGCGCGGGCCGGTTATGAGCCGGTGCTCGGGGATCTTTCCCCCGTGATGCTGGAAAACGCCCGGAAGCTGCTTGCGGAGGAAGGCTTTGCCGCGGAATCCGCGCTTTTCCCGGCGGAAAGCGTGCCTTTCCCGGATGCGTCCTTCCGGCTCGTTTCATGCCGGGTGGCACCGCATCATTTCAGCGACGTCGCCGCCTTCGCCCGCGAGAGTTACCGCGTCCTGGCACCCGGCGGGTATTTCCTGCTCATCGACGGCAGCCTGCCGGACGACGATCCCGAGACCGCGGAATGGCTGCACCGGGTGGAGAAGCTGCGCGATCCTTCGCACGGGCGCTTCCTCGACCGGGCGACCTGGCGGCGGTTGTCGGAAGAGGCGGGGTTCCAGGTGCTTCATGCCTCGCTCCAGCCGATGCTCCAGCCGGATCTGGAATGGTATTTCCAAGCCGCGGCCACGCCGGAAGCAAACCGCGCGGAAGTCCGTGAATTGATCCGCACCGCGAGCCCGCAGGTCCGGGCCGCCATGGCCTTGCGGGACTCCGGCGGCCCCGTATGCTGGACATGGCAAAGGATCGGCCTGCTGGCGGTGAAACCGCGTTGAGCGGAAACGTGCATTCGGCAATCCCCTCCATGCAGGCTTCCCTGCGGGACTCCGGAGTAGATTTCCTGGCCCGGCATATATGGTTGTAAATCAAGAACCGAAATGCCGCTACCGGCTTGGCCGGGAATGTGCGATTGAATGAAGACCCGGGTGTACCCGTCTCTCCGATATCGCTTACCAAGGAGGAACCATTATGAAACCACGATACTTTCCCATGCTGGGCACCATCTTCGCCTTCACGGCGGCGGGCGGCCTGCTGCTGCCCACGGCAGCCCCGGCACTTTCCACGGAGGTGGAAGCCGATGAGGATCTTGAAATCCTGACCCGCGGGCCGGTCCACGAGGCCTTTGCCGAGTCCGTGAGCTATGAGCCGGAGGCGGGCCTGATCGTCGCTTCCGCGCCCCCGGACCTGATCGAAGAATTACCCCCCGAGCAGCAGCCGGAAGGGGACAATGTCACCTGGATCCCCGGTTACTGGGCTTGGGATGACGACCAGTCCGATTTCCTTTGGATCAGCGGCGTGTGGCGCAACATTCCCCCCGGCCGCCAATGGGTGCCGGGCTATTGGGACGAGCTCGAGGCAAGCCGCTACCAATGGGTCTCCGGTTACTGGGCGGATTCCGAGGACGAGGAAGTGAACTACGTCGCCACCGCTCCGCCCGCCAGCGTGGATACCGGCCCGAATATCGCCGCCCCTTCCGAAGATCATTCCTGGGTTCCGGGGAATTGGCGCTATGTGGAAACGCGATACGTGTGGAGCCCGGGTTATTGGACCCCGCTGCGGCCGAATTGGACCTGGGTGCCGTCCCGCTACTGCTGGACCCCGCGCGGGTACGTGTATGTGGATGGCTATTGGGACTACGCGGTGGTGAACCGCGGGGTGCTTTTCGCCCCGGTGCACTTCCACCGCAGGGTGTACGCGGCTCCCGGCTACCATTATACGCCGAGCATCGTGGTGAGCCTGAATGTGTTCTCGAATCACCTCTTCATCCGGCCGCGCAGCCGCCACTATTATTTCGGGGACTACTATGCCCCGCGTTACCGGGATTCGGGCTACTATGCCGCTTTCCACTGGCATCGCGCGCGCCGCGGCTATGATCCCATCTATGCCTACCAGCGCTGGCATCATCGCCATGACCGCCGCTGGGAGCGCCGCCACGAGGATGATTTCAACTTCTTCCGGGATAACGACCGCTTCCGTCCGCCCCATACCTGGGGAGTGATGCGCGGGCTCCGGAACGAACGCTTCGAGGACGACCGGAACCGTAGCCGCCTGTTCGCGAATTCTTTCGAGGGTTTCGTG
>CBFGVD010000548.1:0-2533 GCA_965651965.1 uncultured Verrucomicrobiaceae bacterium
CCCGGCAGATCCGCGCGGCCGATGGAACCGGCGAAAAGCGTGTCCCCGGAGTAAAGCTCCCCGCTCTCCGGCAGATGGAAGGTCACGCTATCCGGCGCGTGGCCGGGCACGTGCGCGAGCTCCATCTTCAGGCCGCCCGGCTCCAGTGTCGCGCGGCCTTCCAGCAGTTCCTCCACCGCGTAGGGCTGGATATGGATGGGCATGCCCCAGGACCGCGCCCGCTCCTCCAGGGTCAGGGCGGGGGAATAGGGGGCCCAGGCATGGATCTTCGCGCCCAGGGCGGCCACCGCCGCGGCATCCTCCACGTGATCGTAGTGCTGGTGGGTCAGCAGCAGCGTGTCCGGGCGGATGCCGCGCGCCTCCAGCCAGGCCGCGGAGCCCGCGGGCGCATCGATCAGGACATGACCGCCGGATGGCGTCTGGAGCAGATAGGCATTGGTCTGGGCGAAGCCGCCGGTGAAGCAATCTGGCATGCGGGTGATGAAGCGCGGCGCGCCCCCGGCTGTCAAACGGCGGGCGCTTGCGATCCCCCGGCCCCGCGTTTTTCCGGCGCGCGGGTGATAAATTCCCGCGGAGCGGACGCTGTGTGGGGTGAGAAGCGACTTCTCCCGCATGGATTCCCGCCCCGACGATGACCCGGATTGGAACGGCTGGCTGGCCGCGAATGCCGCCCGTTTCCTCCTTTTCGCCCGCCAGCAGACGCGCTGCGGGCAGGATGCGGAGGACGTGCTCCAGGAATCCCTGGTGGAAACCTGGAAACGCGCGGGCGGTCGGCCGGATGCCGCGCTCGTCTTTGCCACCATCCGCCGCCGGGCGATCGACCTGGGCCGCCGCACGGAGCGGCGCGCGCGGCGGGAGCAGGCGGGCGGGGAGATGCCCCTCTTCATCTGCGCGGATGAGAAGGAGGCGAATGCCGCCGCAGTGGAAAAGGAGATCCAGCGCCTGCCGGAAGCCCAGCGGGAGGTGCTGGTGCTTAAATTCTGGGGCGGCCTGACCTTCGCGGAGGTGGCCGAGGCGCTGGAGATCCCGCCCGGCACCGCCGCCTCCCGCTACCGCCTGGCACTGGATGCCCTGCGCCAAACCCTGAATGCCACCTTGATATGAAAACGCCGGATCACGAGGACATCGAAACCCTGCTGGCGCGGCTCGCCCCGGCACCCCCGCCGGAAGCCCTGCTGGCTCGCTTGCGGCAGGCGGCCCCGCCGCGCAAGCGCCCCGCGATCCTCCGCCCCCTTTTCTGGCTGCCGCCCGCCGCGGCGGCGGCCCTGGCGCTTGCCTTTCCGCTGCTCCGGGAGCCCTCCCCGCCCGCCCCGGATACCGCGCGGACCGCGCCGGCCCCCGCGGAAGCACGCATCCCGGTCGGCAGCCGCCAGCACCTGATGGAAGTGGCGGACCTGGGAATCGCCCGCGGCCCGCGGGAGCAGCCCGTGCGCCTGATCCGCACCACCTGGCTGGATGAAATCTATTACGTCACCCGCCCCGGCGCGGAGCCGGAAAAGGAATCCCGCCTGCGGGAGGAGGTCCTGCCCGTGGCCCTTTCCACCTACTGATGAGCGGGCGCAGGCAGGATGAAGATTCAACCCGAAACGAGAATACGATGAAAACGAAAACGATGATGATAGGCAGCGTGCTGCTGGCGGGAATCTCCGCCGCGGCAGCCCGGCAGACTCCCGCCGCCCCGGCGGCACCCGCCCCGCCGCCCGCGCCGGGGCAGACGGCACCTGTCGCCGCGCCGTCGCTCCCCGCCATGCCGCGGGGGGAGACCTCCGCGGCGCGGATCGTGGTGCCCACCATGCAGGTGGAGCAGATCGCGGAACCGATCCGCTGGAAATTCACCGGGGCCGGGGATGCCTGGGAAAACATCCTCCGGCGGGAAGGGCCGGTGACCTACCTGGGCGTCTCCGCCGCGCCGCCGCCGCGGGAGCTGGCCCCGCACCTGCCCATCCCCGAGAATACCGGGCTGGTGGTGGATTACATCGCGAAGGACAGTCCGGCGGAAAAAGCCGGGCTGCTGGAGAAGGACGTGCTGGCGAAGCTGGGGGACCAGGTCCTGATCCACCCGCGCCAGCTCGCCGTGCTGGTGGCGAACCTGAAGGAAGGGGAGAGCGTGAAAATCGCCTACGTGCGCAAGGGGCAGCTCCATGAGACGACGGCGGTGCTCGGCAAGCAGGAATATACCGCCACCGCCACGCCGGCGGAAGCGGCCCGGGCGATGGCGGATGTCTTCATCGCGGGCGAGCAGGGGCGGCCGCTCAAAACCTTCATCCGCAGGCTGGAAAAGGATGCCGCGGAAGACGCGGACCGCGAGATCGGCCATGCGATCCGGCAGGCGCAGGAGATGATCGGCGAGACGGCCCCGGATGACTACCGCGAGGAATTGCGCGAGATCCGGGAAATGGTGGAAGATATCCGCAAACGGTTGGAGAAAGCGGAATAGCGGGGCGGGGGTAGGGTCGGACGTCCCGGCCGACCGCGGAGGGTCCCTTGGAATCTGCCTCACCCTTGCTTCGCGGACACGCGGGGACGCGTGTCC
>CBFGVD010000549.1:0-2532 GCA_965651965.1 uncultured Verrucomicrobiaceae bacterium
AATGCGGAATCGCCGCCGTCCGGCTCCGCAAACCGCTGGCCTATTATTACGACCGTTACGGGACCGCGCTCTGGGGCTTCCAGAAGCTCTTCCTGCTGATGGAAAAGCAGCACAACCGCGGCCAGGACGGGGTCGGCATCGGCTGTGCGAAGCTGAACATGCCGCTCGGCCAGCCCTACATCTTCCGCCGCAGGGACAGCGAGCGGGACGGCCTGGCGAACATCTTCCGCAAGGAGATGAAGAGCTTCCACAAGATGGCGCGGAAGGGCATCCTCCACCCTGACAAGCCGGATTCGGTAAAGGATCATTACGATTTCGGGGGAGAGGTCCTCATCGGCCACCTGCGCTACGGGACCTCCGGGGAATTCGACGAAGGTTCCTGCCACCCCTATCTGCGCCGGAGCAACTGGCCGACCCGCACGCTCATGGTCATGGGCAATTTCAACATGACCAATGCCGCGGAGCTGAACCAGGTGCTCGTGGAGCGCGGCCAGCACCCGGTCTTCGGCACGGACACCCAGACCGTGCTGGAAGAGATCGGCTTCCACCTCGACGAAGCCCACACCGACCTCTACCGCCGCCTGCGGGACGAGGGCGTGGAAGGCCGGGCCATGCCCGAGCGCATTTCTTCCGAGCTGGATCTGGCCCGCATCATCGGCGAGTCCGCCCAGTCCTGGGACGGCGGCTACTCGATCTGCGGCGTCGTGGGGAACGGCGACATGTTCGTGATGCGGGATCCCCGCGGCATCCGGCCCTGCCACATGCTGGTCACGGACGAGGTGATCGCCTTCGCTTCCGAGCGCGTGCCGCTGATGACCGTCTTCGAGGCGGAGGCCTCCCAGGTGAAGCCGGTCGATCCCGGCTCCGTCATCACCATCAAGTCCGACGGTAGCTTCACCGATAGCCCCTTTTCCCCGCCGCAGCGCTACTCGCCCTGTTCCTTCGAGAAGATCTACTTCTCCCGCGGGAACGATCCCCAGATCTACCGGGAGCGGAAGGCGATGGGGGCCTCCCTTGTCCCGCAGGTCATCGAGGCGATCGGCAGCAGCTTCGACAAGGCGGTCTTTTCCTTCATCCCGAACACCGCCGAGACCGCCTACTACGGCCTCATGGACGGCCTGCGGCTCTTCCGCCGCCAGGAAGTCCGCTCCGCCATCCTGGATGCCCAGGCCAAGGGCGAGCTGACCCCGGAAGCCCTCGACGAGCTGATCCTGCGCAACTGGCCGCGCGGCGAGAAAATCGCGCACAAGGACATCAAGATGCGCACCTTCATCGCCCAGGAGAAGGGCCGCGACCAGCTTGTCTCGCACGTCTATGACATCACCTACGGGGTGGTGCGTCCGGATGACGCCCTGGTGGCGCTGGACGATTCCATCGTGCGCGGCACCACGCTGAAGAAATCGATTCTCAAGATCCTCGCCCGCACCCAGCCGCGGAAGATCGTCGTCTGCTCCACCGCGCCGCAGATCCGCTATCCGGATTGCTACGGCATCGATATGTCGGAGCTGGGCAAATTCATCGCCTTCCAGGCCGCCGTGGCCCTCCACCGGCGCGCGGGCCGGCAATCGCTGCTGGACCAGGTGTACGAAAGCTGCCGGGCGGAGTTGCAAAAACCCGCGGCGCAGATGGTCAACCGGGTGAAGGAGGTCTATGCCGCCTTCACCGACGAGGAGATCTCCGCGGAAATCAGCCGCATGGTTTCGCCGGAAGACATCGACTGGGACGGGGAGGTACAGGTCATCTTCCAGACCATCGAAAATCTCCATGCCTCCGTGAAGGGGCCTTGCGGCGATTGGTATTTCACCGGGGATTACCCGACCGTCGGCGGATACTCGATGGTGAATGCCGCCTACGTCCGCTGGTACGAAGGCATCGGCGGCCGCAGCTACGGCCTGCAGCTCTGATTGCCCGCGGGGGAGAAGCGAGGGCGGAGAGCGGTCGTTTGGAAGTGCCGGTTGCTACCCTTTCCGAAGCATCCGCAGATCCGGATGATCCTGTTTTAAAAATTTCTCGGAAATTTTGGAAATCCGGGGGGCCGGATTGCGATTGGATCAGTAGTGACGAGCTTCTTCCAGATCCGAACTTCTCCGACCGGCCTGAAAGTTCCGGAGGTACTTCCGGGGCGGGCGGGGAAAAGGAGCGGATCAAGCTCGTGGCACCGCGCCGCCGCGCAAGCAGGCCGGTGCCGGTCTCTTTCCAAATGCCGGACCGCCCGACGGGGGGAACGGTCGCCGTAACGCGGAGGAACGAAGTCGGGAAATGCCGGGGGCCTTTCCTGCCAAGATCCCGAGCGGGCGCCGTCTGTCACAGGTCCGGCCGCACGGGAACGGCGCTGCAAGGGTCGGGGGGCCCGGGCATGCGTCGCTCCCGATGATTTCCTGGTTGTCGGCTACGTAGTATTCCAGCGCCGCCGGAGTCGGGGGACTCCGGCGGCCTGAGCCGCTTGTCCGAGGGGGCCTGCCGTTCGCGGTACGGTCCTCTTTCCTGACCGGGGCATCCCGAAATACGGAGCCGTGGAAATGAAATCGACAG
>CBFGVD010000550.1:0-2526 GCA_965651965.1 uncultured Verrucomicrobiaceae bacterium
CTGCCGGAGCCGCATTGGCCTGCACCCGCTGGAGACCCGCGGAACGCTGCTGCTGCTGCTGGGTATTCAGGATCTCGTTGAGCATTTCCGAGAGCTCCTGCACGTCCGCGTACTGGACCTTGATGAAGCGGGTCGAGACCTGCTGGGAAGGCACGTCGATGGTTTCCTGCAGGTCGATCAGGCGCCGGATCAGGGAAGAGTTCTCGGTGATGATGACCGAAGAGGCATTCGGAACCGCGGAGATGGAACCGAAATTGCCGAAGCTTTTCACCACTTCCTGGAAAGTGCGGGTGACTTCCTGCGGCTTGATGTACTTCAGCGGCATCACATAGGTGACCACCTGGTCGTCTTCCGGCAGGTCGGCCGCGTCGGTAATGACGGGCAGGTTCTCATCCGGCGGCGCGGGGACGCTCTGGGAATAGACCAGCTTGTCGTGATTTTCCCCGGAGGGAATGAAGACGAAACCTTCCATGAGGGCCGCCGTTTTGAGCAGGCTGGCGGCTTCCCCGAAGGTGATGGGCCCCTCCTGTACGAAGCGGAACTCGGCGGCGATCGCGGCATTGCTCACGGTCACGCGGCGGCCGGTCAATTCGCGATAGAGCTCGGCGAGGCGTTCGCCGTTGATCTTCGGCTCGAAGTAGCCTTCGCGGTTGATGGTATTCGGGTCCGGAGCGGCATTTTGCCGGGCTTGGGCACCCGGCGGGACGGCCCCGGGAGGAACCGGAGCACCCGCGGGAGGCGGCGGCGGGGCCTGCGCGGCGGCGAGGCCCGTGAGGATCAACCCGGCAAGCAGGAAAGGCGATTTTGACAACATGGGAGACAAGACGTGGCTAACTTATCGTTGCGGCGGAGGCGGAAGAACGCGCTGGCGGGGTTGGCGGGGCTGGCGACCGCCGGTCGCCGGGGGAGTCGGCTGGCCGGGCACCGGCTGGGCACCCGGTTTGCCGGGCTGCTGGCCGGGGCGATTGCCCTGGGGAGCGGCGGAGGCTTTCGGGGTCAGGTTCTTTTCATCGAAGCGGACCACCCCGGTCTTGCCGCCGGCCAGTATATAGACGGCCATGTCTTTCCAGCCGGTCTTGCCGGGTTCCACGCGCTCCACTTTGAAAGCTCCGGCCGCACCGGCATCCAGCCACTTGATTTCATCCGGCTTCACCATCTGCACGCCGCGGGGGCGGATGATCTGGTATTCCCCGGCATTCTTCTTGTGCTGGAGGGTGACCATGTAGCCGTCCTCCAGCTTGGAGACGCCGCCGAGAGTCCAATCCGCCAAGGCGCTTTCCTGCTGGGTGGCCTCAGCAGGCGGAGGCTTGGAGGTGAAAGGGGAATTCGACCAGAGGGTCGAGTATTTGCTGTCCGGCGCTTTCCTGGGGATATCCCCGAAGGAGAGCCCCGCAGGCAGGACCAATGCGAAAAACAGGAGCGTTTTCATGGTTGGCGGCAGATCAAGGGTTTCCGGGCAAGCCCGGGGGCAGGGTCCCTGCTTCCGGTTCGGAGGTATCCGCGGCCTCGCCGGTGAGGGGCAGGTACCATTGCTCGGCGGTCACCTTGCAATCGATCTTGGTATCGTCCGTATTCGGGGAAAGGCGCAGATGGGTGATGGCGCTGAATTTCTCCGGCATGTAAAGCTTTGAAAGCCAGCGATAGAGGGAGGCCTCCGTGCCCGTGACCTCATACTCCACGCGGGCGCGGTGGAAACGGCTGCCGCTGGTGTCCTCGTCCAGCATGCGGGTCCGCTTCACCTCCAGGGAAGCGGCCTTGGCTTGATTGGTTGCATACTGTTCGAGCTGGCTGCGGACGGAAGGACCCATTTTCGGCTCGGGCAGGTTCTCGTCCAGCCAGTCCATCTGGTCGATCACCGTGTCGTATTTCGTATTATAAACACCAGCCACTTCCACTTTCGCCTCGGCATCGCTCAAACTCGCGGCGATCTTCTTCTTGTAGTCCTTGTAGGTCTTGATCGCGAACACGTTAAGCAACGCGAAGGCCACCAGACCGAAAAGCAGGACGAGTTTCTTTTCGCGTTCGCTCATGAATCGTGGGATCGGGAGGAAAAAGCCGCAGCGGCGGGGTTTTGTCGGTAATTCACGATTTCAATCACTCCGGGAGTGTGCCGTTGTATTTGAATTCCCAGCCTTTGTTCGAATTCTGGGGCGGCGGGGTTTCCCACTGGTAGTCGGAGAGCCCGTAGCTGGATTTGCCAAGGTTGATGCCGAAGGTGATGACGGGCGGCTGCTGCTGCGCCTCCCCGTCCAGGCGGATCTGCCCGGGCACGATCTCCGCGGTTTTCAGGCGCAGGCCGCTGTTCAGGGGGATCGCCTTCGCGATGCGGTACATGATCTCCACGGGGGAGCGCTCCTCTTCCACCACCAGTTCCAGCTCCCGCCAGAGAAGCTGGTGCTCTTCGAAGGCGGCGATATCCGCCGCCGGAGCGATCTCTTCCGCTTCCGCGAGAAGTTTCTGCGCCTTCTGGTGGTCCCGCCACAGGCCGAAACCGCGCCAGCAGCCCATCGGCCACCGGCAGGGGGG
>CBFGVD010000551.1:0-2476 GCA_965651965.1 uncultured Verrucomicrobiaceae bacterium
CTGCCGCTCCTGCATCACTTCCAGCAGCGCCGCCTGGGTCTTGGCCGGCGCGCGGTTGATTTCATCCGCCAGCAGCAGGTTGCAGAAAACCGGGCCCTGCCGCAGTTGGAAGGTCTGGCTCTTCATGTCGAAGAGGCGGAAACCCGTCACGTCGGAAGGCATCAGGTCCGGAGTGAATTGGATCCGCCCGAAGCCGCCGCCGAAGGCCCGTGCCAGCGCCAGCACCAGTTGCGTCTTGCCCAGGCCCGGCTTCCCTTCCAGCAGCACGTGCCCGCCCGCCAGCAGGCCCGCCAGCACCTGGCTCACCACTTCCCGCTGGCCCAGCACCGCATGCTCGACCTGCGCCCTCAGGCGCGCCGCCAGCGCGGCGGCATCCGCCTGCACGGGCGGGGCATGGGGGACGGCTTCTTGATGGACGGCTTCTTCTTCGCTCATGTCAGGGAGAGGTGGATTCGTTGGAGGTCCGCCAGCAGGCGGGTGAAACTGGTTTGGTCGGGCGGGCGCTCGTGGGTCATCGCCCGCTCCGCGCGCTCGCGGGTGATGTCCGCGCGCTGCGCGATCCATTCGAAAAGATCCGCCCCCCGGTGGGCCACGGCAGCCTGGTGCTGGGCCCGTTCCAGGATCGAGTCGCGCAGCGGGCGCAGCATCGCGGCCCCCTTGTCCAGCCGCCATTGGAAATCCCCCAGCGCTTCCAGGTGGTGGTCGTAGTCCCGCAGCGCGGACCGTTCCTCCTCCCGCCGTAGCGGGCCGAACCTCGGCATGTTCTTCCACAACCAGAAGACCGTCACCGCCAGCAGCCCGATCACCCCCGCCCGCCCGTGCAGCCATACCAGCGTCCACAGGGAGATCGCCGCATCCCGCACGATCACCACCCTGCCGCCGTAGGGGGAGCTCTCCGCCAGCGCCAGCAGCAGCGCGGCGTGGTCGTGGTCCGCGATGTAGCGGTTCCGGAACGGCCGCGCATCCGTCATCACGGTCACCAGCCCCTCCCCGTGGGGGATCTGCCGGAAGACCCGCCTCGTGTCCCGCCCGCCCGCGATCGCCGCGCGGGATTCCGCGAATACCTCGTAGGCCGTGCCATTATAGCGGATGCGTTCCGCCGTCAGCTTCTCCCCGGCTTTTTCCAGCTCCACACCGGCGGAATCCAGCCACTCCCCCAGCGCCTCCGGCACCGCTTCCTCATCGGCGGAAATCCCGCCGAAAGCACTCCAGTCGTTGTGGCGGGATTCCCCGTACTCGACCAGGCAGAGCATGTGGCCGCCCCTCGACACCCACTCCCCCACCTCCCGCACGTAGGCCTCCGTGGAGATCACCTCCGCGGGCACGATCAACATCGCCACCCCGTGATCCAGCTCCGGCCAGCCCGGCTCGCTCGTCACCTGGAAGCCGTAGCGCTCCAGGAAGCGGCCGGCCGCCAGATAGGCATCCAGTTTCGCCCGCCCCTTGTATCCGATCTCCCGGCGGGTGGTCGTGTAGCCGCCGCAGCCCGCCAGCAACAGGCAGAGAAGGATCGCCGGGATTCTCACGCCGGCCTCCTTTCACGAAAAGGCCAGCCGGAACACAACTCCTCCACCGTGCGGTCCGGCGGCGTGCTGCGGCCGTAGGCCAGCCGCATCCACGCCTCCGTCAGGCTGCCGAAATATCCCGCGTACGGGGCCGCCTCCGTGGCCACGCGGCGCAGGCAATCGCTCTCCGTGTCGGATTCCGCGATCTCCACGCCGCCCAGCGTGATGAGCTTCGAGATCGAGCCGCGGTACAACAGGCTCATCGCCTCCTGCCTGCGGCCCACCTGCCACAGTTCCAGTGCCGCCGCGGGGATATCCGCGGGCAGCGTTTCCGGCGCCACGTCCATCCCCATCACCACCCGCGCCTGCGGCGGTGCCTTGGAGACCCGCTTCGCGAAACCCCGCGCCTTGAAAAGATGCCGGTTCTTCCAGATCAGCCACGCGATGAAGGCCACCGCCGCGCCAAGCAGCGTGTAGCCCACGATCTGGCCGAGCACCACCAGCCATTCGCCCGGAGCCGGGCTCCAGTGCCGCGGCTGCCGGTGCTTCGTCTCCACGTGGTGGATCTTGAAGTCCTCGTGGGCCTTCACCTCCGTGATCGTCTCCTTCGGCGGTGCCGCGTGCGCCTGCCCCGCCGGGGCCATCCAGCAGAGCAGCAGCGCCAGCAGGGCAGCGGTCCCGCCCAGCCGGTTGCCCAGCCGCCGGAAAGCCAGCTCCACGTCCCAACCCTCGATCCACGTGCGATGGTTCACGTAGATCCCGAAGCCCGCACCGGTCGAAAACACGTCCACCAGGGACATGGCGAGCAGCACCGCCCCGGCCACCACCCAGCCGAAGGACGGCGGCAGATTCAACAGCGTCTCCTCGTTCCAGGTATCGAAAAGCACCCTCCACTGCTCCGCCTGTCCTTGCGGCAGGAACATCGCCGCCGTGCCGATGATGGACAAGCCTTTCATCATCACCGGGGCGGT
>CBFGVD010000552.1:0-2473 GCA_965651965.1 uncultured Verrucomicrobiaceae bacterium
AACTTCGCGTGCGGAGGGGTCCAGCGCGGCGATTTCCGCGATCATCGCCGCGTCCCGGATGGCGGCGTGCTTGATCACTTCGGCGAAGCCCTCGCGATACTCCCGGTCCGGCAGGGTGGCGAGCACGGCGGGATCGGCGAGCACCAGGGAAGGCTGGTGAAAGGCTCCCAGCAGGTTCTTGCCTTCCGGAAGATTGACCCCGGTTTTGCCGCCCACGGAGGAATCCACCTGCGCGACAATGGTGGTGGGGATCTGCACGAAAGGAATGCCGCGGTAGAAGACCGCCGCCACGAAGCCGGCCAGGTCGCCGACCACGCCGCCGCCCAGTGCGACGACGAAAGAGCGGCGGTCATGCCCGGCAGCGGCCAGGGCGGAGCAGAGCGTTTCGGCATGCCCCATGGATTTCGAGGACTCGCCCGCCGGGATCTCGTGCAGGGTGGGGGAGAAGCCCGCTTCTTCCAGCGCGGCGCGCAGCGTTTCACCGTGGTGGCGTGCCACGTTCGAGTCCGTGATCACGGCGGCGCGGCCGCACAGTCCTGCCTCCCGGATCAAGCCGCCGGAGCGGGCGAGCAAGCCGTTTTCCACCACAACATCATAGGAGCGATCCCCGAGATCGACGCGCACAGTCGGCATGCCGCGGAGCATGGACAAGGCGGCGGGGAGGTCCAATGCGGAATGTGTTCCTCGGCCGGACTTCAAGGGTCGATCCGGACCACCCGCCAGAAGTAGCGGTCCCCGGCGGGCTTCGCCACCGAGAAGGAAGTCGCGCCGCTGTCGCCGTCGGCATCCACGGTGCCCGCCGGGAACCACTCGTCCAGGTCCGGCGAGCGTTCGATCCGGTAGCTGCATCCCGGATTGCTCGCCCATTCGATTTCGAAATCCGTGCCCGCCAGCCCGCTGCGGAGAACCGGGAAATCGCCGTCGTTCATGTGGATCACGCCGATGGCATCGAGGTCGAAGCCGCCGCTGCCGATGGTCGGGGTTGGATCGTAGATGGGATTGCCCCCGCTATCCTTCGTGTTGCCGTTGCCGATGATATCGGCGATGCGCACGAAGCGGACATTCTGTTTGTCGAGTGCGGGAGAATCCGGGAGATCGGCGAGGTCGAAGGGCGTGCCGAAGCCGAGCCGGTATTTACCCGCCAATCCGCTGAGGTCGGTGGGATTCATGCCGGTGCCGAAGTCGCCGACCGGATTTGCGGTCAGGGAAACGGCGGGGAAGCGCGTGAAGTTCGTGCCGTCGCTGGAGACCTCCACGAATGCGAGTTCCAGGAATCCATCGCTGAAGGAATTCTCGAAGACGGCGAAATCGGCCCCCCCGCCGTCCCGGATCGGGTGGGGGAAGTGCATCGTGATCCGGCCGCCGTTCCCGAGGCAGACGATGTGGTACAAATCGGTGCCCGCCGGCCCGTAGCCCTTCGCCGGGGTGCGCCAGGCGGCATCCACGCCGCTGCCGTAGGACAGGCTGGAATGACCGGAGGCCCAGGCGATGAAACGGGCGTCCGTGCGGGAAATGGCATCGCTGCCGGGAGTGCCTGGGGCTCCGGGATAGGGCCCGGCATGGAGCATGCCGGGCAGGAGAAGAAGGGCGAGGCGGCGGGTCATAGTTCGCGGCGGATGCCGAAGAGCACCTGACGCCCGGCGGCGGGGTACCATACCCCGCTGTATTTCACCGTGGCGTAATGCTCGTCGAAGAGATTGTTGATCCTGCAGTAGATCGAAAGTCCGGGCTTGGGTTCGTAGCGGACCAACAGATTGGCCACGGCGTAGGCGGGCAGCTTCTCGCGCCGGTTTTCGAAGTCGTTTCCCTCGAAGGAATCGCCCGTATATTGGTATTCCGCCTGGAGGAAGAGGCGATCCCCCGGGCGGCAGGAAAGCGTGGCGGCGATCTCCCGGTTGGGCACGAGATAGACATCCTTGCCGCCGTGGGGGCCGCTTTCAAAGGTTGCCTCCAGCGCCGTGTGATGCAGGGCCCCTTCCCAGATGCCGCGGCGGTAGCGCAGGACAGTTTCCAGGCCGAGGCGGCGCGTATCGGCCAGGTTCACGTTGATGTTTTGCAGGTAATCGTAGGCGATCTCGCCCTCCATGCGCTGGAGAAAGCCGTTCAATCCGACGGTCCAGTCTCCGGGACTCCATTCGCCGCCTAGCTCGACGTTGTGCCCTGTTTCGGCGCGCAGCCGGTCATTGAACGGCATGCTGAGCGGAAACCCCTGGTAAGAGGCGATTTCATCCGTGGAAGGGAGGCGGTAGAGGCGATCGTAACGGAGCCAGAAAGCGAGATCCGAGGAAGGCTCCCAACGGATGCCGGCCTGGTAGCCGGTATTGTCCTCCTCGCTCGTGCGGGAGAAATTCAACGCGGGATTCCGGGGAAAGCGGTGGCTGCGGGCGGAGGCATCGATGGCGGAGTGCTCCCAGCGTGCTGCGGCGGTGAAGTGCCAGTCTTCCCGGGGTTCCCACGCGGAAGAGGCGAAAAC
>CBFGVD010000553.1:0-2472 GCA_965651965.1 uncultured Verrucomicrobiaceae bacterium
GCGAGCCCGCGACCTGTGCCGTCCCGGAATGGCACCGCGACCTTTTCAAAGGGCGCGAGGAGACCTTGGCGGCGGAAGGCTGGTCCCCCGGTTCGCTCAATCTCGCACAGGCCTTCGCCACGAAGCTCCGCACGCTTCTCGCCCATGGCGACATCACACGGCTGCTGGTCGATTTTTCCCGTCGCCCGGACGATCCGGAACGCTTCAGCCGCTTTTCCGCCGGCCTGACCGAAGACCAGCGGAAGAAGCTGGACGAGCGCCACCACCTGGCCCACCTGAACCTGCTCAAGCAGCGCATCCGCGAGGAGCTCCAGCGGGAAGGCCGCGCCCTTCATCTCTCCATCCGCACGGAAGACCTCCCCGGCATGCCGGTGGCGGGCTTCCTGCATGACCCCTCCCGCGCGATCGAGTCTGAATTCGCCGGGAAATGGACGTCCGCCCTGCAGACCGCGGCACCGGATTTGCAGGCGCGCGCGCTGGCAGACCCGGGTTACGGGCTATCCGCGGTGCTCAGGGAAGAATTCCCCTCGGCATTCGGCAGCATTTCGCTTGTCGCCGCACGTTCCTCCTTCCTGGAAGGCCGGCCGCTGCGCTGGGACAAGCTCAAGAAACTGCTGCTCGAAACACTGCCGCGGGATTGATCCGCAGGCATCGCGCGGAAGCCGCCTTCCGGGCTTCCGGCTCCTCTCTCAGCGCTTCGTCCCGATTTCCAGGATCTCCTCCGCCTGCCGACGGGTGATTTCATAGATCGTCCCCTGGATCGGCACGTCCATGGGAATCCGGCCGTTGTCCGGGTCCACGGGGAAGGCATTGCGGAGCACCTCGGAACGCTCGAAAGCATCGCCGGGAATCGTGATGCGGAAGCCGCCCTCGTACCGCAGCATCTGGGATTCGCGGGCCAGGGCCTCGCGGTTGAGCTGGCGGTCGATTTTTTCCTGCGCGCGGCGGCCGAAGATCGCCATATCGCGCCCCTCCTCCTGCTCCTTCGAGCCGCCCTGGGCAGCTCTTTTCAGGGATATCTCCCCGGACCCCTCCCCGTCGGAGAGCTCAGGCTCGGGATCGGAAAAGATCGGATTGAAGGATTCCGCGGTCTCCTCTCCCACGCCCCCGGCCATCTCCTGTTCATTCGGCGGGCGCACGAGCAGGCGCCCCTGGAGGGTCATCAGCTCGTCGGCCTTCAGATCCACCCGGGAAAGTTCCAGCACGCCGCCGGAGGTTTTCACGTGGAAGCTGCCGCGGTTCAAATCCACTTTCCGGTAGCTATTATAGACATCCACCACCGAGAGGGCTTTCAAGAGGTGGAAACGTTCCCGCAGGCTGATGGCATTCCCGCCGCCCAAGGTCACGTCCCCTTCCAGCCCGATGCCGGTGGCGGCATTGGTGGAGCCGGTAAGCGTGAACTCCCCTGAGATCGTCCCTTCCATGAAGGAAGAAAGCGCTTCGGGCAGAAGCTGCGCGATCGCCACGCGCGAAACCTCGACCCTGCCGCTGAAGGCCGGTTTTTCCCCGCCGTCCACCATCATGTCCCGGAAGGTCACGCTCCCGCCGCCGCACTTGAAGATCCCCTTCTTCACCGTCAGCGAACCGGGCACGCACTCGAGCACGAGTTCGACGATCTCCAGGTTCTTCAGCCAATTTTGCGTGAAGGTGCCGCCGGTGAAGGAAAACGTCCAGCCCTCGGGCGAGCGCGTGGCCGCCATCCGGCTGTGCTCGATCTTCCCGCGGGTGTTCTTGGCCGGGGATGTTGCATTTGCCCGGTAGTAATAGCCCCAGGTCAGCGTGGTGTCTTCCACCTCCACGGAGGAAAAGCGGAAACCCGGCCACTGCTTGAAGATCGCCTCTCCGATCGCGGCTGCCTCGGCGGACGAATTCGCTCCCGCCTTGAGATCCGCCTCCAGCCACTTCGCCGCGAGGGTGCCCGCGTTCCATTCGCCCGTGACCCCGTCGAGCAGGCCCATCCTGAAACGGATGTTCCCCACGTCCAGGCTGCGGAAAAAGCTGCTCTCCCCGCCTTCCGCGCCGAGCCGCCGGATTTGCGCGTCCCCTTGGATCCGCGTGAAGTCCACCAGCTTCGCCTCCTTGGCACCGAGACCCTCTTTCACGCCCGCGTCCATCGTCGTCAGGAAGGCTTCCGAGTCCACCCGCTTCACCAGGTAGAAGGCGAAGCCCGCGGCGGCCACCAGCAGGGCGATCAAAACCTTGAAGCCGAGCCGCAGCAAGTGACTGAGAGTCATCGCCCAACCGCCGCCGCCGGACATCGAATGCCTGAGCTGGAACCAGAAGCCCTGGCTGGCGATCCACTGGCTCAATTTTTGGTTGAAAGACTGCGTCTGATCGACCTCCATAAAAAGTTGGATTCCCGAGGGGGACGGCGGATTACAGTCCCCTCTCCGCGATGAAGCGAGTGCAAATTTCCCCTCGCGCGCATCGTCCGCATCCCGTTCGGCCCCAAACGCTATCTCCGAAAGGAAA
>CBFGVD010000554.1:0-2464 GCA_965651965.1 uncultured Verrucomicrobiaceae bacterium
CGTCGCTATCCGCATCCGTCGGCAGGGAGGAGAAAGGTACGGCGTTCACCTCGTCCCCGTCCGGCAGCGTGTCGCAGTCGCCATCGGGATTCACCGGGGAGGATCCGTGGGCCGCCTCCGCGCCGTCGGGCAGGCCGTCTCTATCGGTGTCTGGATCGTGCGGATCGCATCCGGCCGCGAGCTCCGCGCTGTTGGACATGCCGTCCCCGTCGGCATCCGCACCGGCATCCGCGGCCAGCGGGTTCAGGCGGTGCTCCACCTCCGTCGCGTCCGTCATCCCGTCCGCGTCGCTATCCGTGCCGCTGTCGATGATCTGGATGCCGTGGATGCACACGGGCTCCGCCGCCGGGGAAACGGCGCGGATCGTACGTGCCTCGCCGCTCAGGTTCCGGTAGCGCACGTAGTTCCCCTGCATCCGCCCGTCCTCCGTCGTGGCCGTGATCTCCGTGAAGCCGCGGAAGGGCGGGGCGGAATCGCTGAAAAAGTGCCGCCGGGTCGCCGGGTTCCCATCCAGCTCCACGTGGCCGAAGTAATCCGGATCCTCGTCCGCCGGATTGCTGGGATAGACATAGCCGACGTAAACCAGCAGATCGTAGGTGGCATACGGGATGCCCGTCAGGTTCACCGTTGCGGGTGTCACGGTGCTGCCGTTGTTCTCGCTGCGGATCATGCCTGCGAAAAGCCGTTCGTTTCCCGGGCCCTTGTGCAGGCCCGCCTGCGCGTGGTGATAGCTCCATGCGGCCGCCGCGCCGGTGCTTTGCCCGCGGTGGTCCTTCAGCCCGCTCATGCCGCCCGCGAGGGAAGTTCCGGAGGCCCGCCAGTGCGGCAGCCCCGGCGTGACATTCCAGTGCGGCAGGCGGAAGTAGCCCGCGGCTTCTCCCGGCGGCAGCGCGGCCTCAGCCAGTGCCTCGGAAATGAATTGCAGGCCGATCGCCCCGGGAAAATCGAAGGGTGTGGAAGCCGCCGAATTCGGGTTGCTGCCCTGCTCCAGCTCCAGGTTGTCCGGGTGGCCGTCGCCATCGCTGTCCGCCAGCAGCGGATTCGTGCCGGTTTCCTCCCCGTCCGCCAGACCGTCGCCGTCCGTGTCCCGCAGCAGCGGGTCCGTTTCCGTTTCCTCCCCGTCCGGCAGGCCGTCGTTGTCGCTATCCGGGTCGGTCGGGTTCGTGCCCGCCTGGAATTCCGCGAGATTGGCCAGGAGATCGCCGTCGGGATCGGGCGCCGCGTCGCCGCCGTCCGCATCGTCCAGCCCGTAAGTCTCCTCGAACCACAGCGGCATCCCGTCGCCGTCCGCATCCGCCAGGCCGTCTTCATCGGCCTCCAGCTTCACGTGGTCGATTCCCAGGTAGCCGCCGTTGCCGCCGCCCGTCCGCTCGATCTGGAGCACGTTCGCCCCGGCCGCCGCATTCACCGCGGAGGCGGGAAGGGTGAAGGAAAGCGCGGTATTCCAGGCGATTCCATTCCGCGTGCCGACCGGCAGGCCGTTCATCGTCACGCTCACGTCATGGGTGGAGAAGCCGGGAACCGTCCCGTTCACCCAAGCTCCGCCGTTCTGGAAATCCACCGTCACCCGCAGCCGGGAGGCGGACGATGCCTGTGCCGCGGTCAGGTGGAAGTGCACCCGGTTGCGCGGATCGCTCTGGGTGATGGCGCGCTCGAAATTCGCGGGATTCTCCGTCCCGACCTCGCCGAAGCCGGCATAGCTGCCCGCCAGATAATAGTCGTCGTCCTTCGCGGCGGGAGAGCCGGGCGGGGTGTTCGCGCTGAAATTCTCCTGCGTGAAGGGCGACAGGCTGCCATCGTCGCTGCCGAGTTGCCAAACCGCGGCGAAAGGAGACGCCGCGGCGCGATCCGCGAAAAAAACGAGGATCGCCGCGAGGAACTGGCGGAACGGTGGCCGGGACATGAGCCGCGGCTATTAATCACAAATCCTCATTTTCTGCAAATCAACCTTTCCGCCACACGCGCCGCCGCTTTCAGGGAAGCGGCCGCACCCGCCTGCGGAAAGCCCCGGCGGAAGTCTCGCTGCCGTCCTCGCACATCACCAGCAGCAGTTCGTCGCCTTCCACCCACCAGATCGCCCGCTGCCCGTAGCGGCGTCCCAGGATCAGGGCGTCCTTCTTGCTCAATTCCGCCGCCCAGCCCGGCTCGCGGTGGGAAAGGTCCGGGGAACAGCCCAAGGCCCGGAAATACGCGACATGCCTCAGCTCCAGCGAGCGCCTCAGCGCCTCGTCCGCCAGATGGTTTTCCTTCGCGGGCGTCTTCCGGTCCATCGGATTCCACGCCGTGATGATCGCGAAGGCCTTCGGCAGCGGCGTGGGACTCCCGGGAATCAGGAAAACCGTGGTGAGATACTCTTGGGGAATGACCATGGCATTTTCGGGTTCGTTCCACCCTAGCACCATCCCGGAGGAATTTCCAACGGCTTCGATTCGTCCCTGGAATCGACCGGCCCATCCGCGGGCTC
>CBFGVD010000555.1:0-2464 GCA_965651965.1 uncultured Verrucomicrobiaceae bacterium
AGGCCGATCCCCGGCGGCAAGTCCATGCCCATCAGCCAGCGGGTCATCGTCTGCACGAAGTCGCCGTAACCTTCCCAATCGCGGACCCGCTGGGAAAATTCGCCGCCGAGGGGGAACGACACCGCGGCGCTGCGGCCGAGCCCGCGGCGGGCATGGGCGACCAAGGGCGCGACGTATTCGTCCTTGCTGACCAGCGAGGTGGTCGCGTCCTCGCGGGCATAGGAAAGGTTGTAGCCGTCCACCTCCGGCAGCCACTCCAGCAGCTTCGGCGAGATCTCCGCCCAGCGGCCGGTCGCCTGCGCGCCCACCGGATCCTCGACGAAGGCGGAGCGCGCGATGGTCACCGTTTCCTGCGCGAAGATTTTCGGGATGTCGACCGGACGGTCGGTGAAGAAGGAGCGCCCGTCGCCGCGCTTGGCGATGTCTTCCAGCAGCTTGGCATCCACGTCGGCCTTGGTGCCCATGCCGATGACCGACACGGTGCAGCCTTCCTTCTTCATGGTCTCCAGCAGCCGCTTGTAGTCGCCGGGCTCCTCGGTGTCGTTCGCGTCGGTGAAGAGGATCACGTGGCGGGTGCCGACATCCGCTTTCTTGAGTTCGTCCCATGCGGCCTTGAGCCCTTCATAGACGAAAATGCCGCCGCCCATCGAGTGCACCTTGCGGACGCGGGCTTGGAGCTGGGCCTGCTTTCCTTCGATCTTCGTCAGCGGGATCACCGTCTCCGGAGCACTGTCCACGGCGAAGACGCAGGCCTGGTCCATCGGCCCGAGCAGGCCGATCGCCTCCGCGGCCCCGGCATTGGCCAGGTCCATCTTGGTCAGGTTCTTGCCGCCCGCGTTCACGTTCACGGACATCGAGCCGGAGCGGTCCAGAACGATCGCCAGGGCCACGGCCAGCTTGCGGTGTTCGTTTTTCAATTCCATCGAGACCGGTAGCAGCGGGTCGATGGAAGATTGGAAATAGCCGCCGGAGCCGAAGGACTGCTTGCCGCCCGCCATCAGCAGTCCGCCCGCTTGTTCGCGCACGAAGAAATCGATCGCGTCCAGGAAGGGCTGCGGCACCTCGAAGGCGGGGACGTTGTTCAGGATCACCGCCCGCGCGCCCGTGAGCATGCCGGGCTGGAGCTGGGCCGGGTTCGTCACCACGTCCACGGTGAAATCGAGCGAGGAGAGCACCTTCGCCACCGGGTCGTCGGTGTATTTCGTGGCCAGCAGGACGCGCGGGCCGCCGGCGATCTCGATCCAGCGGGAAGCGCGGTTATTCCCCGCATGGGCGTCCTTGGCCGGGGGCGGGTCGCCCTTCACCATCACTTCCGCTTCGTACTGGAAGGCCCCGGCGCGGGGGATGCGGTCGGTGAATTCCGCGCGGCCCACGCCGTTCACGAGGCGCACGGTGGTTTCCGTGAGCATCTGGCCGCCACGGCGGAGGATGAGATTCACATCCACGTCCGCGGAGCCGCGGATGGTGGCGGCCAGCAGGAAGGGCTCGCCCGCCTGCACGCGCTCCGGCAGCTCCAGGCGGGAGAGGCGGAAATCATCCAGCGTCTCCTCCCGCACCAGGCGGAAGTCCAGCGGGATGCCGCGGGCCTGCAGCTCCGCCGCCGCCTCGTGCAGGGGTTCGGTGGAAAAGCCGTCGGTGAAAACGAGCACGCGCGCCGGGCGCTTTTCATCCGCCAGAGCCGCCACGTGGGAGAGGGCCAGTCCGGTGCGGGTCAGCTTGCGGGAACCGGTGAAGCCGGTGGTGCCGTCCGATCCGGTGCGCACGATTTCCGCGCCGTAATCGTAGAGGTGGATCTTGTCCCCGCGGCCGGGCTTGGCGCGCTCCAGCAGGCGCTGCCACTCCGGCAGGCCCTTGTCCACCAGATCCTCCGTGGAATCGGAGCGGTCGAGAAGCACGTGCAGGTCCATGGCGTCCTCCTGCATGTTCACCTTCGGGTCCGCCAGGGCGAAGGCCGCGAGCAGGATCAGCAGCAGGCGCAGGGGGGACCACAGGCGCAGGCTCCGCCAGAACCAGCCGGCAAACGCACAGGCGGGCAGGATCAGGAACCATTCCGGAGAGCCGAAAGTCATGGGATGAGCCGGTGGTAAAAGGGCTTGGGCGCGGTTTCGTCATCCAGCTTGTGGTCGCCGTTCACGAGCGCCTGCTGCCAGGAGCCGCCGTGCTTTTCCGCGAGCTGGACGACGATGCGGGAGGAGCGGGTGGTGTCCACGAAACCGCTGCACTTCAGCGGCGCGGCGGAGTGCCCGCGGGCGAGGGATTTCCGGTAAACCGAGAGCTGTTCCGCGGGGGTCACCTGGCCCGGCTTCGCGCCGGAAATCCAGTAGTTCACGGGGTTTCCGCGGGAAAGGAGGCCGCGTTGGGACACGGTCACGGTCCGGTCCGCATGGCGGTGACCCTTCGTGACGGTGCAGCTGGAGAGCAGCACCGGCAGCCCATCGTCCACGTCTTCTGCGACGCCGCGTTG
>CBFGVD010000556.1:0-2453 GCA_965651965.1 uncultured Verrucomicrobiaceae bacterium
CATGCGGGGGGATGACGGGTCAGCCGGCGGTCCAGCGTCACGATCAGCGTGCCGTCGCGCAACGGTGTGAAAAACGAAAGCGAGACCCGGGGCCCGGCGCCCGATACGGGCACGATCCGCTCCAGCGTGGCGTAGGTCCGTTCCTCCTCGTTCACGAGGATCCAGCGGTGCGCCTCCGCGTACCCGGCGCTTTCCAAAAGATAGACCTGCGCCTGGCGGAAACCGAAGTGACCCATCCGGTTCAGCCAGGGTGCCATCCGCCGCTTCACGTCGGGAGGAATCAGATGCGTCTCCGCGGGATGGGCCTTCACCCGGTAGCGGCGGATATTGGCCAGCGCGATGAAGGCACAAAAAAGCGGAAGCCCGGTGGCGAAGACCAAGGCAAGAAGGACGAGTCCTAACGTCATCCCTAGAAATGCTGGGGGCATCCGGCGCCCAGTTAGGCTCGAATTTTTAAAAATTCAAGCTCGTTTTAATTTCATGCAATAACCTCTTTACGTAGTTACGGAAGATCGTGCGCTCTGAGAAAATTTCCTCGGAGATTGCCATCGGATCCCCGGCGATTGATCCCCCGCCCCAGGAATATTTAATAAATCCGTAGCACTCGGTATAGGGTTTTGATCTCCCGACATGACCGCCTCTGGCGGGAGTTTCCCGGGCGCCAGGTAAGGGGGAGTCAAGCGAGGTCCCGGACCCGGCCGCTAGCCGTCTGCCAGCGATCTCGCGAATTGCAGGGTATCGATGTCCGCCGCGGTCTTGTCCCGCCGGATGGCGTGGATGCGGGGGAAACGCATCGCCAGGCCGGAGTCGTGGCGCTTGGAGGGATGGATGGAATCGAAGGCGATTTCCAGCACGAGGTTCGGTTCCACCAGATGCTTGCGGCGCTCCCTGGAAAGGGTGTGGCGGCGGAAATGCTCGGTGAGTTCCTCGATCTCGGCATCGGTCAGGCCGGAATAGGCCTTGCCGATGATGCGGAGCTGGCCGCTGGCCTCGTCCCGCACGGCGAAAGTATAGTCGGAGAGCACCTCCGCGCGCTTGCCGTGGCCTTGTTCCGCAGCCACGACCACGCAGTCGAGGGTGCTGGAGGTTTTCAGCTTCAGCCAGGCCTTGCCGCGGCGGCCGGGGGAGTAGGGGCTGCCCGGATCCTTCGCGATCAGTCCTTCGTGGCCCTCCGCGCGGGCTTGCTTGAAGGCGTCGCTCACCGCCTCGGCACCGGCGGCACGGAGGATGGCGATTTGTTGGAAGACGCGGCACTCCAGGCCGGCGGCCCGCAGGAGCGCCCGGCGCTCCGAAAGGGGACGGGAGAGGAGGTCCGCGCCGTCCCTCCATAGCAGGTCGAAGGCGATGAAGCGTACCGGTGGCAGGGAAAGGGAATCGGCCGCTCCGGCGCGTCCGGAGGGGAAAAGGTCGCCCTGGGTGGTGGCGATCCTGCCGAGACGGGTCTGGAGGTCGTGGAAACTCAGGCGGCGTCCCTCCGCGTGGGCGATGACCTCGCCATCCAGGATGAAGTCCCCGGGCAGGGCCAGGGCCGCCGCGATGATTTCCGGGAACTCGGCATCCAGGGGCCGCAGATCGCGGGAGAACACCGCGGAGCGGTCGCCTTGCTTGTGCACCTGCGCGCGGATGCCGTCGTACTTCGGCTCCAGCCAGATGCCGCCAGCCGCCTTTTCGCCCAGGGTCATGACGAGGGCGGCTGCGTCCGGCATCGGGGAGGCGAGCATCACCTTCAGCGGCACGAAGGGGCGCAGGGATGCCTCGCCCAGGGACTTGCGGCGGGCGAGCCTGGCGGTCTCGCCGAGATCCCCCGTGAGCATGTGGGCGTGGCGCACGGCGGCCGGCTCCGCTCCGAATGCCTCCGCCACCGCGTCCTCGACCAGGCCTTCCTTCAAGCCGATCCGCAGATCCCCGGTCAGCAGTTTGACCAGGGTTTCTCCCTCCGCCGGATGCAGGGTGCGGAGGCGGGAGGAAAGCAGGTCGATGCGGGCGAGCGAGCCGGGTGCCTGCGCCAGATCATGGAAAAAGGCGGCGAGCCCCGCGAGATCCAGCGGCTGGGGTTTGAGCAGCAATTCCTGGAGCAAGAGACGCGCGGTGCGTGCGGCGTCATTCTGGGACAGGGAGATCTCGCGGTAGCGTTCTTCCCGCGCGCCGGGGATCTTCAGCAAGGCGCGGCGCAGGGTGGCGGAGCCGGCATGGGCCGCGCGGCGGTCCGCGGCCCGCGGCAGGGCCCGGCCGGTCAGCCACATCGCGGCCAGCGCCAGGTCGTCCTCGCTTTCCAGTCCCTTGAGATAGGCGGCCAGGTGCTTGATCTTTTCCAGCCGGCTGCTGGTTTCCCCGGTCAGGCGGCAGAGGCTGGTGAAATCCGCCAGCGCGCAGATGGGCCGCACGTGGCGGGCGCTGGCGGTGGTCTGCGTGCCCATGCCGGACAGTGCGCCGCGGGCGGCGGGCGGGGCCAG
>CBFGVD010000557.1:0-2445 GCA_965651965.1 uncultured Verrucomicrobiaceae bacterium
CACCCGCAGCACCCGCAGCACCCGCAGCACCCGCAGCACCCGCAGCACCCGCAGCGCCCGACCCGCACCTCCCGTCCCGCAGCGCAGGTCCCGCAGCACAGGTCCCGCCGCGCAGGTCCCGCAGGGCAGGTCCCGCAGGGCAGGTCCCGCAGTGCACGTCCCGCAGCAGGCTGCGGAACAAAAAGCGGCAGCAGGCTGCCGCAGTCCAAGGCGGCTGCGCCGCTCACTCCCACTCCGTCAGCGGGAAGCGTAGGAAATACATTTCCCCCTGCCCTTCGTAAATCACTCCCAGGTGCTTGTCATCCACCGGAGCCAGGCAGGAGTAGCCGAAGCAGTTCCGCACGTCGTAGAGCCGGTGGTCTTTCTCCGGCCAGCTCGTGCCGTCGTGCGTGGAACGTTTCACGGTCATCATGTTCCGCCCGGAAACGCTGTCGGGATTCGAGAACCACAGGGTACCCGCGGGCCACGCCAGCAGGCTGGCCATGCAGACCGGCTCCCGCAGCGCCTTGCGATCGGTCGGGTGCAGGGTCCAGGTCTTGCCCAGGTCTTTCGTCACCGCGATGGTGCGGGAGCCGCCGCGGTTGTCCCGGCAGTTGATCATCACGGAGCCGTCCGCGAGTTCCGCCACCTGGGCCTCGGTGGTATCGATCTTCACCCCGCTGCCGATGCTCCAGGTTTCGCCGCCGTCTTTCGAGGCGATCAGGGTCGAGTAGGGCTTGCCCTGGTGCGGTTCGCCATCCGCCGCGCGGTATTGCGCGGCGAAAACCAGCGTGCCGTCCTTCAGCGCGATGCCCGCGCCCGGCCCGTTCAAAAGCAGCCTCCAGGCGGGATCCTTCACCTGCTCCGTGATGTTCCGCGGCTTGGACCAGCTCTTGCCGTCGTCGTCGCTATGCACGATCACGAGTTGTCCCGTCTCCTCCGGCTTCATGCCGGGGCCGGAGCCGTTCCACGCGCGGTTCCCGTGGCTCCAGAGGGCGGCGATGAAAATGCGGCCCGTCTCCGGATCGGCGAGCACGGCGGGGTCTCCCACGCCGTCGTGGCGCCACTTCGGATCATCTCCCATGTCGATCGCCACGCGCATCGGCTCCCAGCTCCGGCCGCCGTCCGTGGAGCGGGAAACGCCCACATCGATATCCGCGGGCAGATCCCCCGCGTGGCCGTAGCGGATGTCATAGACGGCGATGAGGCTGCCCGCCTTCGTCCGCGCGAGGCCGGGAATGCGGTAGGACTTCGAGTGGTCGTCGCCCGGCAGGCGCACCGCGTATCCGATGCGCTGGGCACCCTCCGGGGAGGGCGTTTCCGGCCGCCAGGTCTTCCCGCCGGCCTTCACGCGGAAGAGCGAGGCATCGATCCGCCCGTCCAGGGAAGCCGTCTCCTTCAAGAGCGGGGAAATCCAGAACCAATGCTCGCCCGGCGGCAGGGCATGCTTCGTGGAAAGGGTGATCTTTTCCGCGGCCCGCGTACCCTCCGCGATCACCTCGCCCGGATTCCGCCCGGGGCTCGCCCCGCCCTTGCAGACTAGGAATTCCGCGATGTCCGCCATGCGCGTCGTCCCGCCGAAGCCGATCTCCAGGCCTTCCAGCTTCACCTCGCCCTCGCTGCCTTCCACCACGATGCGGAAGCCGAGCACGGGATTGAAGTCCTCCCGGATGAAGGCGGGCACCACCGGCTGCACCGTCTCCACCAGCGCGACCTTCGCCGGGCCCGGCTGCCGCAGCGCGAAGTCATCCAGCATGATCCCCGCATCCGCCGGTGCCTCCGAGCGGAAACGCAGGACGCGGGTCCCGGCGGGAAGCTCCAGCGCCACCGCGGTCGGGAAGCCGCCGGTCTTGATCTCCCCGTCGCCCTTGTAGATCTCCTTCCAGCCCTTCCCGTCCCCCGCCTCCACGCGGAAGACGAAGGGCTCCCGCTTCGTCCAGCGCTCGGCATGAAAGGCGAGCACCGTCCCCTTTTCCGCCGGAGCGGGCAGGGCCAGCTCCGCGCTGCATTCCGCCGCACCTGCCAGCCGCAGCGCGTGCCTGCCGCTCTTGCCGTGGCCCGCCTGGATCCGCGCGGAGCCTGCCGGGGCGCTCCATTTTCCCACGGCGGATTCCAGCGCCGTGAAGGGGCCCGCCGGAGCCGATTCGAAAGACTCGGCATGCGCCGGGGAAAGCAAGGCCAGCGTCGTGCAGACGCCGAGGGATCGCAATGTCATCGGGCTCATCAGTTCGGAAGAATAGCGCAATCCCCCGGCATTGCCGACGGGGATGAAGGTGAAAAACGGGGCAAACATGATGCACCCCATACGCGCGGCGCGGCCTCCGCTATCCGGTCTGCTCGCCAGACCGGTTTCCCCGCGCGCCGCCCCGTTCCCCGGATCCTTGACGCGCGGTCTTTCGCGCCGCCAACATGAAAGCCATGAAACTGCGCCGCATCGATCACATCGGCATCACCGTGGAGGACCTC
>CBFGVD010000558.1:0-2428 GCA_965651965.1 uncultured Verrucomicrobiaceae bacterium
GCGTCGAAAATCGTTTCCACCATCAGGATATCGCAGCCGCCCTCGATCAGGGCGCGGACCTGGCGGGTGTAGTCTTCCTTCACCTGGTCGAAGGTCACGGTGCGGAAACCCGCGTCGTTCGCATCCGGCGAGGTGCTGAGGGAAACGGTGAGCGGGCCGATGGCCCCGGCCACGTAGCGCTTGATGCCGGTATCGCTGCCGATGTTGTCCGCCCATTTCCGGCAGAGGCGGGAAGATTCCACGTTCAGTTCCCACGCGAGATCCCGCAGCATCGGGCTCTCCATGATCTTCTGGAAGAACTCCGGGTCCTTGATGCCGCCGTGCTCGCGCGGGTCGTCCACGAAGAACTCGCTCTGCGCGATGGATGTGGCGGAGAAAGTGTTCGTCTCGCAAATGTCCGATCCCGCTTCATAGAAACGCTTGTGGATGTCCCCGATCACGTCCGGCCGGGTGATGGAGAGGATGTCGCCGTTGTTCAGCAGGTCCTTCTTCGAGTCCGCGAAACGCGGGCCGCGGGCATCGGCCTCGCTCAGCCCGTAGCTGCGGATGGTCGTGCCCATCGCGCCGTCGAGCACGAGGATGCGCTGGCGGAGAGCCTGCTGGAGTTCGGCCGTGGGATCGAGTCGCGGCATGCCCGGAGGCTAGGCGCGCGCCACGGAATCGCAAGAGACAAATCGTCGTATCAGGATGCGTTGATGGGAATAATTCACTCCGGCAGCTCGTTCGCCGTATAAAAGGCGAGCCGGTTTTGCAGCGGCGATCTGTCGTCGGCGGATTTCAGATCCTTGGGCAGCTCCAACTTGTAGATCTTGCCCGGGGAGAAATCGTCCAGTTCCACCTCTACGGCGCGCTTGCCGGCGAGCTTGAATTTCTTCACCTCGTGGTCCCGCTCGTTCTCCTGATCGCTTCCATAGGTCCACTTCGGCTGGAGCGTGAAGGATGAGAAATCCCACGCTTTCTTATCCTCCAGCTTGTCCGGCAGGTCCTTGGTGAAAGTGACGATGAAGCCCTTTTTCGTGATCTTGAATGTCTCGATGTCGAAGGGCACGCCGCCTTTCCAGGTGATGCGCTGCAAGCCCTCTGCCGGGGTTCCCCAGCCGCGGACCGTCTGGCCGACATACATCTGCTTGCCGTCCGGCGAGAAGCGGACCCGGTGGTTCCCGGAGCGGAGGCCGTGCCCGTCGATGAACAGGGTGGCCGCGCCTTGGAATTTTCCGTTCACCTTTTCAAGCATCACGCGGGAGATGCGCTTGCTGTTGTTATCGGGCACGATCAACTGGCCGGCAAAAGGACCGAAGGAGCCGTCGCGCGGCAGTTCCATGGGCTCCCCGGCGGAGCGGTTGATCTCCTTGTTCGGGAGTTCCACAGCGGCCTTGGTGCGGTGCTTGTTGTAGGCGTCCAGATCCTTGCGGTAGGTTGCCAGGGGATCCTTGCCTTTCCAGGAGCTGTCCCACACCAGGCTGCTCGGGTGACCGTAGAATTTGCCTTCCTCCACATGGTAGAGCGGCGTCACCGCCTTCCAGTCGCCCTGGTTGTCGCCCGCCCAGATGTTGCCGTCGGGATCTCGGTAGATCCCGTTGTGCATGCGGAAGCCGCTGGCGAAGGGGGTGATCTTGCCCTTCGCGTCGGCATGCAGAACCCAGCCCCGCCACTTCACGGAGGAGAAATTCCGCCCGCGGCGCCCGGCCGGGGAATAATCGCCCAGCACGTGCTCGAAGACCGGCCCGTTGTGGGAAGCGGTCCCGATCGCGAGGTAGTAGCCGCCCTTGCCGTCGCCGGTAAGCGTGTTCGTCTCGTGGTAGTTGCCGCTCAGGCCCCAGCCTCCTGCGAAGCGGGTGTAGCTGTCTGCTTTGCCGTCCTTGTCGGTGTCTTCGGCCTCGATCATGTCCGCCATCTGCGTCACGCGGATCTTGGAAGGGGAAATCACGTCGATCCCGCAGCCGTTGTGGAAACCGGTGGCGAAGAGTTCCCATTTGAAGGCTTTCGCGTCCTTGGCGGGCTTCGCGCGGATCACGTCGCCGCGGCGGAGCACGACGTAAAGGGTGCCGTCCGGAGCGAAATCGATCGCTCCGACCTCCGGCGGTGCGCCTTCCGGGAGCTTGATGTCCTCGATCTTGTAGCAGTCGTCGAAATCGGCCGCTGCCGCCGCGCCCGCCAGCAGCAGGGAAGACAAGAGCTTGATTGCGGAAGGGAGCGAAGGGGAGCCCGATGAAAGGTTCATGGCTAGGGATTTCATTCGGGTTTGCCGATGGATTGGATGAAAAGGATCAGGGAATCGTACTCCACTTCCTTCAGGTCGAAGGGCGGCATGTAGTTGGGCGGATAGCCTTTCGCGATCTTCGCGTTCGGATTCTTGATGGATTCCAGGAGGTATTCCTTGTCTGCGATGACAGGCGCTTTGCCACCCTCGAGCTCGATTTCCGTGTCG
>CBFGVD010000559.1:0-2417 GCA_965651965.1 uncultured Verrucomicrobiaceae bacterium
GGGCTTCACGGAGAACGAAGGGATCTGGACCTCCGCCTCGGGCACCTACCAGTTCAATGAAGCCACCGGAGTGCTCGCCCGCATCTCCACCGATACCGACGGCGACGGCCTGCCGGATGACTGGGAGCTGGCCAGCTTCGGCAACCTCGACCAAACGGGTGGCGGCGATTTCGACAACGACTTCGCCACGAACCTGCTGGAATACCAGGGGGGCAGCGACCCCGAAGACCCCGGGTCCTATCCCGATACCGATGCAGACGGGCTCAACGACGGCTGGGAACTGTTCTATTTCAACAGCCTCGCCGAAACGGCCGCGGGCGATCCCGACGGCGATCTCAACAGCAACGAGGCCGAATTCGCCGCCGGGACCGATCCGGGCTTCGCCGGACATTACCCCGATGCGGACTTCGACGGCATCAACGACGGCTGGGAGATCTTCCACTTCGGCAGCATCGGAAACTGCGATCCTGCCGTGGACGCGGACGGGGATTTCTTCCCGAACAAGGACGAGTTCGATTTCGGCACCGATCCGAACGAACTGCTTTCCTCGCCGGACAGCGACAACGGCTTCGCCGGCGACGGCCTGCCGGACGGCTGGGAGATCCATTACTTCGGTGAAAGCGGCGAATCCCTGGAGACGATCATCGCCAAGCAATCGGGCACGGACGATCCGGACGGGGACGGCTACGACAATGCCGCCGAATACGCCCTTGGAACCGATCCCACGGACGCGGACTCCCTTCCCGGGCCGATCGCCTGGTGGCGCTATGAAGAGAAGACGTCCGGTCCCGTGAGCGCCGGAGCGGGCGGAGAGGCGGAATTCAACAACGTGGTGATCGACTCCTCCGAGAACGGCAGCCACATGCGGACCTACAACGACCAGACCGCGCCCGAGCATTCCACCGACGTGCCCTTCCCCGTCGTCCCGCAGGGAGGTCAGGCGAATACGGCATCCCTCTACTTCGACGGCGCCTCGGACGGCTCCTGGCTGGATGTGATCTACACCGATACGAACGCGCCTGTCCGCTGGATGCAATTCACGGCGTGGACCATCGAGGCCAGCTTCAAGATGGATGAAGCGGGGGCATCCAATCAGGCCGTCTTCGCCAAGGACGGGAATCCGCTCGGGGGCCAGCCGCCCTTTTCCCTGATGTTCCGCGGGAGCGACCAGAAGTTCGAGGTCGGCGTGGTGGATGGAACGGGCACCGCCCGCTACGCGAGCAGCACCGGAACCATCCTGCCCGGCCAGTGGTACTCCGTCGCGGCCACGGCCGATACCACCACCCTCTCGCTGTGGATCAAGGGCCCGGGAGACGGTGCTTACGTGCTCCAGGAAACGGTCCCGATCGAGGGCGCATTCTTCAATACCTACACCGGCTTGAACGACGCCTGGGGCACGGGCCGCAGGCGCTGGAACGGCGGCGAAGTCGATTTCTTCAAGGGCTTCATCGACGAAGTCCGCATTTCCGCCGCCGCGCTTCCCTCCTCCGCATTCCTCGCCAGTTCCACCTCGACCGTCGCGGACTCGGATTCGGACGGGATGGACGACGCCTGGGAGCTCGCCCACTTCGACGGATCGCTGGGCGAGGCTGCGGCCGGGGATTACGATGGCGACGGCACTTCGAACCTCGCCGAGTACCTGCTCGGCCTGGAGCCGGACGACGGCTCCTCGCGCTTCGCGAGCCATTGGGAAGGTTCCACGCTTACCTGGTCCGCCGCGGCAGGCCTGAGCTTCACCGTACAGCGCAGCACCACCCTTTCCGGCGAGGCCGCATGGGAAAATGTCGGAACCGTGGACACCACCGGTGCCGTCGGCACATGGACGGATGAGGTACCTCCCGCGGGCAAGGCTTTCTACCGCGTGGTGCTGGATGCGGAATAGTCCTTCATGGTCAGGAGTCGGGGCGGGCATCCGGGCGGTCCGGGTGCCCGCTCTTCTCGCTTCGGGGCGCGGGCTTTTCGGAAAGCGGTGGCGGCTTCTTCCAAGGATGTCGGAATCATCATAGAAACGGAGGCCTGAAACCTAGGCGGGATTGCCAGCAGGGACTGTAAATTTCGCCTAATATCCGGCTTTTGTGCCGATTCTCCAGCAGCCCCGGAGTTTGGACGTGCCGGTGGTATTTGCGGTGCTGATTTTTGCATGCAAGTGACTTCCCGGCCGGTGCAAGCGCCCGTCGCCGCGTTCCGGGGAGGCACTTGCCCATTCCACCTCATGAAACCGATCAGAGACTTCCCCGAACCCGTGCGGCACACCGCCGCTTTCCATCTGCCATGCGGTGCCTTGGCAACCGCGGCTGTCCTTGCAGCGACCGCGGCGCATGCCGCCGATGTAACCCTCACCGCCACGAACGGCCTCGGCACCAGCTCCTTCGAGTCCGCCCTTTCATGGTCGAATGCAGCGGCCCCCGCCGCGGGGA
>CBFGVD010000560.1:0-2412 GCA_965651965.1 uncultured Verrucomicrobiaceae bacterium
AGTTTGAATCAAGGCCCGGCAAAAAGTACCAGTCTGAATGTCGATTCAGCCTAGACCAGCAGCGTGACCATGCCGCCCTCGTCCACGTCCACCTCGTAGGACTCCACTACCGTTTCATACGTTTTCACCCGCACTTCGTTCGGATTGAAAACGGAGCGGCCGGTCAGGAGATCGAATTCCCAGCCGTGCCAGGGACAGCGCAGGATCTCGCCCTCCCGGACCCAGCGGAACTCCCCCACCCCGGCGGCCTCGTTCATGCCGGTGACGACGCCGCGGCAAAGCTCCGCGCCCTCGTGCGGGCAGAGATTGCGGAGCGCGTGGTATTTCCCTTTCACGTTGAAGACCCCGATCGTGCGGCCGTCCCCCAGGTCCACGATCTTCCTTTCCCCGGGCGGCAGCTCCGCGGCGGGGCAGACGGGGACGCGGCGCTTTTCGTTCATAGCCCGTAGAGTTCCGCGGCGTTCTTCCAGAAGATCCGCTCCCGCAGTTCCTCCGGCAGCTTCGGGAAGGCGCGCAGGGGCGAGTCATTGTCCCAGTGCGGGTAATCGCTGGAAAACATCAGCGTGCGGTCCGCGCGCATCATGTGGAGCATTTCCAGAAGCTGGTCCCGCGAGGGCGGCTCCTCGACCGGCTGGGAGGTGAAGCGCACCCGCTCCAGCACATACTCGCTCGGCGGGCGGTCCAGCCACGGCACGGTGGAACGCAGGCCCTTCCAGTTCTTGTCCAGCCGCCACAGCAGGTGCGGCACCCAGCCGAAGCCGCCCTCCACCATCACGAAGCGCAGGCCGGGGAAATGGCTCATCGCCCCGCGGCAGAGCAGGCTGCTGAGCTGGGCCATGAAGCCCTGCGGGAGATTCGTGTGCCATTCCAGATAGCTGGCGGGGAAGCCTGCGGAAAACTGCCCCGCCACGCCCTTCCCTTCCGCGCCGGGGTGCAGGGCGACGGGCAGGCCCGCCTCGCAGGCAGCCTCGTAGATAGGCCAGTAGGTCCGATCCCCGAGAGGAATGCGCGTGGCACTGGTCATCGCCACCTGCACGATGCGCTCCGAACCGGCGACCCGGCGGATTTCCTCCGCGGCCCCCGCGGGATCGAGCGGATTCACGATCATGCTGCCGAGGAAACGCGGATCCGCGGGCAGCCATTTCTCCCGCAGCCAGTCATTGTGCGCGCGGGCGATGGCGTTCCCGAAATGCGTATCCGGATGCACGCCGACGGTGAGGATCTTCGCCTCGATCAGCACGGCATAGTCCACCCCGTAGGCATCCAGCAGTTGCTCGCGCATCATCTGCGGCAGGGAGCCCGCGGGCTCGCCCTCCGGCCCCCGGGCATCCGTGCGGCGCACGTCCACGGGATGCGGCAGACCCGGCCCGCCGGGCAGCACCAGCCCCTGCGTGCGGAAATACGCGGGCATGCGGGAGACGATCTCATCCGCATGCAGCGGCACGCAGTGGACATCGCAATCGATCAGGGAAAGCCCTTCGCCGCTCATGCAGCGGTACTAAACGCCATGCCCGCCGCGCGAACAATGCGATTTCCGCCCCCCGCCGCCCTTTCCGCCGCACCGGGAATTTTTAAAGCGGGGAGAAAGAGAATCTCCGACCGCGGTGTATCCGGCGTTGACCTGCTCCGGAGGCTTCCTTTGCCCCCGGGGCTACCCGAGAACCCTAACAAGCAAAACCCGTCATGTCCCCGTCCATCGACCGCCGCCGCTTCCTCACCCAGACCGGCCTCGGTGCCGGGGGGCTCCTGCTCGGCTTCCCGGCCATCGTGCGCGGGCAAAACCTGAACAGCCGGATCAACGTCGCCTGCATCGGCGTGGGCGGGAAGGGCAGCAGCGATACGGACGACGCCGCGCGCTGCGGCGGTACCATCGTGGGCCTCTGCGACGTGGACTCCCGTTTCCTGGGCCAGAAGGCGGCGAAGTTCCCGGAAGCGAAGCGCTACGCGGACTACCGCAAGATGCTGGAGGAAATGCAGTCCTCCATCGATGCCGTGGTCATCTCCGGTCCCGACCACATGCACGGCACCGCCGCGATGATGGCGATGGGCATGGGCAAGCACATCTACTGCCAGAAGCCGCTCACGCAGACCGTGTGGGAGGCCCGCGAGCTGAAACGCATCGCCGCGGAAAAGAAGCTGGCCACCCAGATGGGGAACCAGGGCAGCGCCGCGAACGGCCTGCGCCGCGCGGTGGAGGTCATCCAGGCCGGGGTGATCGGCAAGCCGCTGGAGCTGCACGTGTGGAGCAACCGCCCGGTGTGGCCGCAGGGCATGGACCGGCCGGCCGGCTCCAGCCCGGTGCCGGCGCATCTGGATTGGGACTTGTGGCTCGGCCCCGCGGCGGAGCGTCCCTACGTGGAGGGCGCTTACCATGATTTCAAATGGCGCGGCTGGACGGAATTCGGCACCGGC
>CBFGVD010000561.1:0-2408 GCA_965651965.1 uncultured Verrucomicrobiaceae bacterium
GCGCCTTGCGGTTCTTCAAGCAGTGCTTCGGCACGTAGAGCCGCTGGGCGCAGACACGGCATTTCGCCCGGGCGCTCACCAGAACGTAAAGCAGGCCGAGCACCGGGACCGCGAGAGGGAAAGCGATGATCCACTTCGGCACCCATTCGAAGCCCGCCGGCGTTTCATTGGAAAGGATCAGCAGCGGGGCGGCAATGACCGCGAGCGGGACCGAAAGCTGGAGCAGGACCGCGAAAAGCCCGCCGAACCACACCTTCAAAGGCTGGTCGTGCAGCACGCCGCGGATGTAAAAGCGCGACCCGGGTTTCCGGCCCTTGTTCGTGCTTGGCAGCGGCGAGCGCAGCAGGGCGATCCGCTCGTCCTGCATCATGGATTTCGAAGAAGAAGCCCGCACCGGAGGGGCGTCGCCCTGGGCTTCCTCGATCGTGCGGACCTTCGCGGTATCGATGCCGCGGCGGCTCCCGGCGGTACCGGATTCGGACACCTGGAGCACCGGCGCGGCCTGGGCCCGGCGGCTGGTTCCCGAAGCTTCGGGGATCCCGGCTCCCGCGGGTTTCTCCACCGTCACGCGGATTTCGAGGTCGCCCGATGCGCGATTGAGCAAGGTCGCCACCGCGATCTCCGAGGGCGCGATCCCCTTCTCCGCGAGATTCCGCGCAGGAATGGGAATCGCCAGCGGGGCGGCGGCAAGTATGTCCTGCACGTCATCCTCGGCCTCGAAATTAACCGGGCCTGAAACCGCGCGCAGCCCCTCTTCCCCGGCTGCATCACCGGCGGAATCCAGCGCTTCCTCCTCTTCCTCCAAGACCGGTTCCGGATCCCGGCTCACGAGCGGGGGACGGTTGCGGCGCTCCCTGCGCCCGATGGCCGGGGCGGCAGCTTCATCGGCAGGGATTCCGTTCGCACGGGAGTTCCGCTTCGCCGGGACCGCGACCGGATCCAGCAAGCGCGCGGCCGCGGAAATCCAGCGCTCCACTTTCCGGCGTTCCGGAGTCCGCGGCACGATCTTGAGCATCGTATTCGCCGCGGCGAGCTCCCGCGTGAGGACGTCCAGATCAGCCCCGGCAACGGATTGCACATCCATCCAACCCGTCGCCTGAAGCAATTCCGCCTCAAGCGCCCCAATTCCCTCGATATTCGTCAGTTCCGGCATCCCCCAATGCGAATTCACGACTCTATGAAACGGCACCCGCCTTGCAAGACCTCATCCGAGGCTCTCCAACATCTCGCCCAGTTGGGCGAGCTTGCCGCGCCATTCCTCCAGCCGGGCCTTTTCCTGCTCCACCACGTCCGCGGGCGCGCGTGCCACGAAACTCTCGTTCCCCAGCTTCGCCTCGCTGCGGGCCACTTCCTGGCCGATTTTGGCGATCTCTTTTGAAAGCCGCGTCTTTTCCGCGGCGACATCGATCAGACCTTCCAGCGGGAGGTAAATTTCGCCAACAGGGGTGAGGGAGACGGGGGTGCCCTTCGGAGCCTCGTAGCCGGAATCCAGCGCGATCTCCGCCGCGCCCGCGAGCAAGGCCAGCACGGCTTTCTCGCCGGCCAGCCATTCCGCGGCTCCTTTCACGACGAATTTCACGTCGCGGCGGGCAGCCACGTTGTATTCGGTCTTCAGATTGCGGAGCCGCCCCGCGGTCTCGTAGATCGCCGCGGCTTTCGCCTGCTCGGCGGCGATATCCGGCGCGGAAAGGCCGGAAAGGACCGGCTCTTCCGGCAGCCCCGCCAGCATGAGGAATTCACCGGCTTCCAGGTAGCCCATGTTCAGCGAAAGTTCCTCGGTGAGGTGCGGCATGTAGGGGTGGAGGAGCTGCAGGTAGCGGCTCATCACGGTATCGAACACGGAAAGCGTGGTCGCCCGGGCCTCCGGCGTCGCCCCTTCCCGCAGGTCGCCTTTCACGGCTTCCAGGAATTTGTCGCAGAACTCGCTCCAGAGGAATTCGTAGAGCCGGGCCGCGATCTCCCCGAAGCGGTATTCCCCGTAGATCCGGGAGAGGTCCGCGGCCAGTTCATCCAGCTTCGCGAGAATATCGATGTGGAAACAATTCGCCATCCCGACGACCTCGTGATCCTCGTCCTCATCGCTCTCCGGGAACTCGATGCCCCCGGCCATCTGGCGGAAGCGGCAGGCATTGTAGAGCTTGTTGGCGAAGTTCCGGCCTTCCTCCACGGAAGCCTCGTCGAAGCGGACGTCGCTGCCCACGGGCGCGATCCGCATCAGACCGAAGCGCAGGCCGTCGGCCCCGTACTTTTCCATCAGGTCCACCGGATCCGGGGAATTGCCGAGGGATTTCGACATCTTGCGGCCCTGCAGGTCGCGGATGATGGAGGTGAAATAGACGTTCTTGAAGGGCAGCGCGCCTTCAAAGCGGAAGCCTGCCATGATCATCCGCGCCACCCAGAAGAAGATG
>CBFGVD010000562.1:0-2406 GCA_965651965.1 uncultured Verrucomicrobiaceae bacterium
AGCCGGTGAAGATGGATTTCCACTACGCCACCAGCTTCGGCAAGGGCAGCCCGGAGGCCTACGAGCGCCTGCTGCTGGATGCCATGGCGGGGGATGCCACGCTTTTCGCCCGCCGCGACGAGGTGGAGGAGGCCTGGCGCTTCATCGACCACATCGAGAACGCCTGGCACAAGAGCGGCACCCCGCCACCCATGGCCGAGTACGTGGCCGGCACCTGGGGACCGAAGGAAGCCGACGAATTGCTCAAGAAGGACGGGAATTCCTGGAGAAGGCTGTAAGTTGAACCCGGCGATGACCACCCTATCCATGCATCCCGAACTCGGCCGAGAGGTTGCCGTCGGTTCCATCGACAAGGAACTGCGCAAACTCTGGGAGGAAGACGAAGCGCGCACCAATGCCTCGCTCATCAACCTGGCCGTGTATTCGGAGGCCCCCGGCGCGCTGGAGAAGAATTCCGAAGCCGTGCGGGAGCTGACCGCGGAGCACGCCTGCCGCGCCTTGCTCATCGGCATCGACCGCGCCGCGCCGGAAGCCTCCATCCGTGCCTGGATCACCGCGCACTGTCACCTTTCCCACGGGATGAAGTCCGTCTGCTGCGAGCAGATCGCCTTCGCCCTCACCGGCAAGGCCACCGGCCGCCTGCGGAATACGGTCTTCGCCCATCTCGCCTCGGACCTGCCCCTGATATTCTGGTGGCAGGGGGAGCTTTCCCCGATTTTCGAGGACCGTTTGTACAGCCTGGTGGACCGTTTCGTCTTCGATAGCTCCGGCTGGGCGGATCCCGCCGCCTCCTACGAACGGATCGCGGAGGCCATGGCGAATGCGACCAAGGATCTGGTGGTGCAGGATCTGGCCTGGACGCGCTGTTTCCAGTTCCGCGTCTCCATCGCCGCGCTCTACGATGACCCGCTGGTGCTCGCCGCCCTGCCGCAGGTGGAGCAGGTGGAGATCGTCCACCACCCGGCGAACCGTGCCACCGCCCTGCAAATGCTCGCCTGGCTGGTCGTGCAGGCCGGGTGGCGGGACGGCATGGAGCTGGACCTCGCCGTGGCCCGGAACAGCGGGAACAAGGAGGGCTTCTCCTTCGAGGGGCCTGCGGGCAAATCGATTTCCGCGACCTTGACGGCGGAGGATAGCTCCGCGCCGCTCGGTCTGGTGCGTCTCTCCGGCGGCGGGATCGAGGTTTCCGTCATCCGCGAGGCCGGGGCATCCCACCTGATCCGCCGCATCGAAGCCGCTGGCCATCAGGTCGAGGCTCCGGGACCCGTGGACCCGGACGATAGCGTGGCGCTTGTCGGGGAGCAGTTGTCCCGCGGCGGGAAGAATTCGCTCTTCCGGAAGATCCTGCCGAAGTTCCGGCAGTTTTTGGAGCGCTGAACCCTTTTTGTCACGGACTGTTCGAGGTCCGGTTGGGCGTCCAAAGGTAGGGACGCGCGTCCCGCGCGTCCGCGAGGCAAGGGTGTGGCAGGTTCCGAGGGACCGTCCGCGGTCGGCCGGGACGTCCGACCCTTGTGTATCGAAACATGATACATTCCGGGGAAACGAAGAGAGCTGATCCATCCGACCCTCGAACGGTGTGTTCTTTCCAGCACCCACATGTTCGCAAGGTAGCCTGATCGCTCCCTTCGTCCCCTCGGTTTGGTTCGAATCGTTGCAGGATCAGGGTCGCACCGCCCGCGATCGCACACAAGGGAGAACCGCTGCGGGAAACACCCCGACACCGCCGTCCGATGAACAACCCGTCCAGATTCCTTCCCGGCTCTCGCCGCGAGATCGGCGTCGATGTCTCCAAGGACACCCTCGACGTTTTCGATGGCACCTGCCACTGGCAGGTGCCCGATGACAAGACCGGCATCCGCCGCCTCATCGCCCGTCTCCATCGCCAATCCCCGCGCCGTGCGCGACTTCGCCCGCTGCCGCGGACGGCTTGCCAAGACCGACCGCATCGACGCGCAAACCATCGCCGCCTATGAAAAGGAGCTCGACGCGCTGGTGAACTCCGACGCGGAGCTCCGGTCGAGGATGGAAAAGATGACCGCGATCAAAGGGGTGGGCAAACGCACCGGGCTGGCGCTGCTGGCGACCATGCCCGGGCCCGGCAGCCTCAACCGGCAGGAGGCGGCAGCCTTGGCCGGACTGGCACCGATGAACCGCGACAGTGGGAAGACGTGCGGCAGCCGCCGCATCCAGGCGGGCCGGGCCCCGGCACGGACGGCGCTCTACATGGCGGCAGTGGTCGCCTCGCGGTTCCATCCCACGCTCAGGACCTTTTACCGGAAGCTGAGGCAAGCAGGCAAAACCGCCCGGCAGGCGTTCTGCGCGGTCGCGCGCAAGTTGCTCATCCAGATCAACACGTCACTCAAACCAACCCTTCAACCCATCTCCGTTTCAATATAGTTGCTACCT
>CBFGVD010000563.1:0-2386 GCA_965651965.1 uncultured Verrucomicrobiaceae bacterium
AGCTGGAAAAATTGCCGCAGCCATAGGAGGGTCCGGCTCCCTTGGCGGAAGCTTGCCCTCTCCTTATGGCGTACCGCCGGTACGCCGGGGGAGGACGCTCCCGCGATTCCCATCATGGCCCGGCGAGCCGTGGCTTCCCAGGGCCGCGCTACTTCCGGAAGAACTCCAGCGTCGTCGCCAGGGCTTCGTCGAGAGAGTGCTTCGGTTGCCACCCTGCAGCCAGGAGCTTGTCGGCGCTGGAGCGGGAATGTTTCACGTCGCCCGCGCGTTCGGGGCCGTGCAGGACCTTGGAATCCGAGCCCGCGGAGGCGATGATCTTGCCCGCCAGGTCGTTGATCGTCATCTGGCCGCCATAGCCGGCATTGAAGACTCCGGTGACTCCCGGTGTTTCCGCGGCAAAGGAGAGGGCGCCGACGATGTCCTTCACGTAGATGAAATCACGGGTCTGGCCGCCATCGCCGTAGACGGTGATGTCCTCGCCCTTCAGGGCCTTCTCGATGAAGATCGGCACGGCGGCGGCGTAGGCCCCCTTCGGATCCTGGCGGGGACCGAAGACGTTGAAGAAACGGATGGCGGCCGTTTCAAGCCCCCGCTCCCGGGTGAAGAGATCGAGGTAGTATTCCCCGTCCAGCTTCGTCACGGCGTAGGGGCTCTTCGGCTCGGGCAGCATGGTTTCGAGCTTCGGCACCGCGGGGTTGTCCCCGTAGATGGCTGCGGAGGAGGCGAAGACCAGCTTCTTCACCCCGGCGGCGGCCGCGGCTTCCAGCACGTTCAGCAAGCCGTGCACGTTGATGTCCACGCACTCGGCGGGCTTGGACATGGATTCCGGCACGCTGACCAGAGCGGCCATATGGAAGATGTAATCGATGCCTTCCACCGCCTTCTCCACCGTACCGCGCTCGGTGACGGAACCTTCGATGAAGGTGCAGGCCAGACCGTCCAGGTTCTTGCGGTAGCCGGTGCGGAGGTTGTCGAGGACGCGGATTTCCTCCGCCTTGCCCTGGTAATGTTCGACGATGTGGGAGCCGATGAAACCGGAACCTCCGGTGACGAGGATTTTCATGGAAAGGATGAAAGCGTGCCCGCGCCGGGCTTGGATGATTGTAGCATGGGAACGGGTTGCCGCCCGGAGGCGGGTCCGGTCTTCCGCCTCAGGCAGCCGCCACGATCTTGCCGCTGCCTGCGGCGGCTTGCACCATTTCTTCCATCCGGTCGAGGTTTTCCTCGATCGCCTTCACCATGGCGAATTGGGCGCGGCAGCGGTCGAGATTATGGCCCGGGCGCTTGGTCTTGAAGTAAATGTCCCCTTGCAGGTAATCGGTCAGGAACCGGATGCCGCATTCCAAGGTGAGGAGCTTGCCGGAGAAGGCCAGCAGGTCGATCTCCGCCCGGTTCAGGAAAGAGGAAGCGCTTTCCAGATAGCCGCGCACGAGCGCGTCGAAGCGGTCGAGCCGGATGCCGACCAGGGAAAGGTCCACCTCGTCCTCCCGGGTGGTGGGGGTGGCGGTGCGGACCATATCGCCGAAATCGTAGAGGACGGAGCCGGGCATGGTGGTGTCCAGATCGATCACGCAGACGCCCTCCGAGGTCACGTCGTCCAGCAGGACGTTGTTGAGCTTGGTATCGTTGTGGGTCACGCGCTCGGGGATGATCCCGGCGGTGATGAGGTCGGTCACGCGGCGGCAGTCCGCGGCGCGGGAGAGGGCGAACTCGATCTCCGCCTTGCAAGCCCGGGCGCGGCCGGCGATGTCGGCATCGATGGTTTCCTGAAGCGCTTGCAGGCGCCTCGGCGTGTGGTGGAAATCCGGAATCGTTTCGTGCAACCGCGCCCCGCCCAGATCCGCGGCGAGTTTCTGGAATTCGCCGAAGGCCTTGGCAGCTTGCTCGGCCTGGAGATTGGTGCGGATTTCATCGTGGCCGCGGGCGCGCTCGATGAAGGGGTAGGTGCGCCAATAATTGCCGTCCCGGTCCGTCACGTAGGGCTTGCCGTCCACGCCGGGGATCACCGTCAGCGTGCGGCGGCGGGCTTCCGGGTGATTCACGTCCATGAGGCGTGCCAGGGAGTGGGAAGTCACGCGCTCGATGTTCTCCATGAGCGCCACGGGGTTCTTGAAGATGTTGTGGTTGATCCGCTGGTGGATGTAGCGGATCCGCATGCCTGCCTGATCGTACCACGCGCAATAGGTGTCGTTGATGTGACCCGAGCCGTAAGGCTGAGCATCTACGAAATCGGCCCTCATGTCGAAGAGAGCGGAAACGTGGCGGACGTCGTGCATGAGTATGAAATAGGCATTTAAACTCCTCAATTCCAGAAAAAATTGACTAAAATGGTTACCGAATCGAACCATTTAGGAAATTGCATGGAAAAGCGGCGCTTTTCCGGCGA
>CBFGVD010000564.1:0-2384 GCA_965651965.1 uncultured Verrucomicrobiaceae bacterium
GCGGGCTGTTCCCTTTAAACTGAAAACCTAAAACTGAAAGCTCTTCCCCGTGATCCGCATTTGCCACGTCCTTGCCAGTGTCGGCGAAAAGGGCGGCCTAGAGAAAAACGTCATCGAGCTTGCGAACCGGCAGGCCGTCCTGGGCCACGCCGTGAACGCCGTGGCGGATGAATCGATGCGGCGGTATTTCGCGCCGGAGGTGGAATTCATCCCGCACGCGATGGGCGGGGGGCGGCTCAATCCTTTCAATCTGGCGGCGCTGAGGGGAAAAATCCTCTCCGCCGCGCCTGAAATCGTTCATGCCCACGCGAACAAGGCGGGAGCGATGGTGCGCGCCCTGCGGCATTTCCTGCCGGGGGTGAAGCGGGTGGCCACGGTGCAGAACGTGAAACGCAGCGCGCGGGCCTTCCGCGATTACGATGCGGTGATCACGGCCTCCGCGCAGGTGCGGGATTCGCTCGGAGGTATCCCGGCCACGGTGATCTGGAATTCCATCGAGCCGCCTCCGCCGGGGACACGGGAAGCGGCGCTGGCGACGAAGCCGCCTTTTTCGGGCGGGCCTGAACCGGTCTTTTGCACGGTGGGGCGGCTGGTAGAGGCGAAGGGAATGGACCTGCTGCTGGAGGCCATGGCCCGGGTGCCGGGCTTCAAGCTCTGGCTGGTGGGGGAGGGCATCCAGCGCCCGCTGCTGGAAGATCTGATCCGCCGCCAAGGGCTGGCGGATCGCGTCTGGATGGCGGGCCACCGCGACGATGCGGTGGGCCTGATGGGCTGCGCCGATCTTTTCATCGTGGCTTCCCGGAACGAGGGGGGGCCCTACACTCTGGCGGAGGCCCTGCACATGCGCGTGCCCGCGATTTCCACCAAGGTCGGCTTTGCTCCGGAATTCCTGCCCGAGGAGGCGCTGATGGAGACGCATTCCGTGCCCGAGCTGGTGCGGGGGCTGAAGGTGGCGCTCGCGGATCCGGAGGGCTTGAAGACGCGGCTGGAGCCTTCCTTCGAGCTCGTGGCCCGGGAGGTCACCCTGGAGGCGATGACCGAGAAGGTCCTGCGGATCTACGGGGAATTGATCGCCCGTTAAGGGGATGAAGACGGGAGGAGAGGCCGGTGCCCCTCCCCCCGCAAAGGCGGCTTCCCGGGTGAAAGCCTTTCAATCGATATCCCGGCGCTCGAAACCCGACACGGCTCCCTCCTTGATGAAGAGGGCCCAGAGTGAGCCGCTGTAGCCGTTGTCAAAACGGTAGAGCAGCTCCTGCTCGGATTTCACGTCCGGTTCGCCGATGATCTCCACGACTTCTTCCAGCGGCATGCCCGAGGGGTCCATGCGCTGCAAGGCTTCGCCCATCGCATCGCTGGCCTCCACGAAATGCCCGGCTTCCTCCAACTCCCGGACGATGCCGAAGCCGCGCTTGTAGTCCTTGGACCCCAAAGCGGTTCCCAACCGGTGTTTGGTGGCGGCCATTTCCGCCGGAACGGTGTCCGGCGAGCGGTCCGCGAGCACTTTCGAGGACTTCGGCCCGCTCCCGGCAGTGCCGGAAGAGCCCGGGGTTTCTTCCCGGCCGCAATGGGCCGCAAGCATCAGCACGGGCAAGAGCATGCAGGTATTCCGGAGCATCCGGCGTGAGATCATGGCAGTGTTTCGGCGTTTTCGCGGATGGTTTCGGTATCGTCCTCGCCCACGCCTGCGGCGGTGGCACCGGGATAGGGGCCTATGCGCTTGGTGCCGGTGACGTCCTTGTTCGGGCTGGTCCCGCTTGCATAAAAGACCGCGGTGGCGGGATCCGCCGGAGCGGAGCGGTGCGGGGAATCCAGGAGGATGTGCATGAGCTCGTGCGGAAGAGTATGGGGATAGCTGCCGGGAGTGTCCGACCTGACCACCACCCAGTTCTTGTAGGCGGCATTGCCGGTCAGGTTTCGCACCGCCGGGTAGGCGATACCACGGGCAGGCAGGCTTTCGACGTAGAAGACATCCACGGTATTCGCATCCGTATCCTTCAAGGCCACGAGAGCGGATTCATCCGCGGTGGGTGTGGTGACCAGTCCGGAGGATTGGGTAAAGCCGTCCGCCAGGGCGGCGGGACGATTCACGGTCTGGATGGACCCCACGATCTTCGCCCGGATCCCGGCTTGCGCCAGGCGCTCGTTCGCATCGGCCACGGCGGTATTCGCCTGGGGCGTGGTGATGCTCGGATTTCCCGATCCATCCCGAACGATGACCAAGTTCAACTTTACCTCGCGGATGTCATGACCCCGCTGGCTGTCCGGGTCGTTGTCGTCCTCTTCCACGGGGCGGCCGACGGTGAGTTCCTGTTCGATGGTATCGCCGGCAGCGATTTCGTAGCTGGCCTTGATGGTGTCTCCCAGCATGACCTTCACGGTCTGGC
>CBFGVD010000565.1:0-2378 GCA_965651965.1 uncultured Verrucomicrobiaceae bacterium
CCGGTGAGGAAGGCCCCGCGGCCGTCGCGCTCGGCGGCGGCGCGCTCCGGGGGATGGAGTTGATCCTTGAAGACGCCGACGGCCGGCGGCGGCGGGTGGCTTGCTCCGCGGAATTGATTCGCACGGCAGACGGGGAACCGGCCGGAGCCGCGGTCGTGTTGGCGGAGATCGCGAACCGGGCCGAGGAGGAAGCCGGGACGCTCGCCAACCGTCTGCCCTTTGAAAATCCGTCCCCGGTCATGCGTTTGTGCGGAGGCCGGTGCCTGGCCCTCGCGAATCCCGCCTCGGCTCCGATCCTGGAAGCATGGGGTATCGCGGAGGGGGGGGAGGCTCCGGAGGAAATCATCCGTCTGGCGGCCGGTAGCCTGGCCAGCGGGGAAATGGCCACCGCCGAGATGGCGGCAGGGGAGCGCATTTATGTGGTCCGTTGCCTCCCGGTCGTGCCGGAGGGTGCGGTAAACTTGTATTTCAACGACATCACGGGCCTCAAACAGGCGGAGATCGCGCTTCGCGTGACGGAGCGGCGCTTCCGCACCCTGGCGGTGAATGCCCCGGTCGCCATCTACACCAAGGACAGCGAAGGCCGCTACACGCTCGCGAATCCGATCGCCTGCGAAACGCTTGGAAGATCCGAAGGCGTGGAAGGCTTGGGCGACCATGACATGCTTCCCCGGGAACTGGCGGATGTACTCCGCGCCCACGACCTGCAGGTGATCCGGGAGGGCAAGGCGATGGAATGGGTGGAACGGGTGAACGACCGCAAGTTCCTTTCCTCGAAATTCCCCTTGCTCGATGCCGACGGGCAGCCGGTCGGAGTGTGCGGGGTCTCCGTGGACATCACCGCACGGTCGGAAGCGGAACGGCTTCTGCGCGAGAGTGAACAGAAATTCCGCACTCTGGCGAATCACGCGCCGGTGGGGATCTTTCTTTCTTCCCCGGCCGGGGACGCCCTTTTCGTCAACGGCTGCTGGTGCGAGATGGCGGGGAGGGGTGCGGAAGAAGCGCTGGGTGCCGGCTGGGCGGAGGCGTTGCATCCGGAAGACCGGGAGCGGGTTCTCGCCGGCTGGGAGCAGGCCGTCCGGGAGGGCCGGTCCTGGAGTTCGGAATTCCGCTTCCTGAAGCCGGACGGGAGCACCACGTGGGTACAGGGTAGCGCGCTGCCGATGAAGGATGAGAAGGGCGATGCGGCCGGATACATCGGCAGTTGCGTGGACATCACCGGGCGCAAGCGCTCGGAAGCCATGCTTGCCGAGATCACCGGCACTTCCGAGAAGAAGCGGAGGCTCTACGAGGGGCTGCTTTCCACCACGCCGGATCTGGCCTATGTCTTCGGCCTCGATCATCGTATCACCTACGCGAACGAGGCGCTCCTCGCGGTGTGGGGCAAGAGTCCGGAGGAAGCGGTCGGCAAGACCTGCCTGGAGCTGGGCTACGAGCCCTGGCATGCGGCCATGCACGACCGGGAGATCGACGAGGTGGTGGCGACGAAGCGTCCTATCCGCGGGGAGATCCCCTTCCACGGCGCGCGGGGACGGCGGATCTACGATTATATCTTTTCACCCGTGCTGGGAGCGGAGGGCGAGGTGGAGGCCATCGCCGGAATCGCCCGCGACGTCACCGAGCGCAAGCTCGTGCAGGACCGCGCGGAATTCCTCAGCGAGCTCGGCGGCAGGCTGGCTCCGATCTCGCGGGAAGCGGAAATCATCTCCGCCGCGGTGGAGGCCGTAGGCCGCCGCCTGCGTGTCCAGCGCAGCCACTTCGTGGAATGCATCCCCGGGGAGAATCTCGCGATCGTGAAGGAGGATTGGGTGCGGGATGGCTCGGACTCCATCGTGGGCACTTATCCCCTGTATGAATTCGGCGGGGGGGAGTGGTGGAGCAGGGTATCCACGGGACAATTCGCGGTGGAAGACGTGAGAGAGCATCCCCTGACCCGGGATAGCAGGCAATCCTACCTGAATCTGGAGATCCTTTCCTACGCCGCGCAGTCCTTCCGCGCGGATGAGCGCCGGACCGTGGTGCTGGCCGTCACTTCGGACCGGCCGCGGGTCTGGACGGAGGAGGAGCTCCTGCTGCTGGAAAACGTCCTGGCGCGGGTCTGGCCGCTGGTGGAGCGCGCCCGGTCGGAGGAAGCGCTCCGCGAGAGCCGGCGGCGGCTGGCGCTGGTGTCCGACCATGTCCCCGCCCTCATCAGCTATCTGGACCGGAACGAGGTATTCCACTTTGCCAACGGCAAGTACCGCGAGTGGTTCGGCGTCTTGCCCGCCGAGCTGGAGGGCAGGTCCCTCATGCACCTGCTCGGCGAGGAGACCTACCGGCAAAGGGCGCCCTACATCACGCGGGTGCTGCGCGGCGAATCGGTGAAATTCGAAGGGCTC
>CBFGVD010000566.1:0-2377 GCA_965651965.1 uncultured Verrucomicrobiaceae bacterium
CCGGTGATCGTACAACACTGAGGCCGGACGTCCCGGCGACGGGATGCCCGGCCTGAACGCCAGCGTCCGACGTCAGTCGTAGGATTCGCGGATAGCTTGCTCCACTTCCTCGCGGGTCTTGCCGGTCTTCTTCTGGATCCGGCCAAGCAACTCCTCCTGCTGACCTTCGACGTAGTCCAGATCGTCGTCGGTGAGCTCGCCCCACTTCTGCTTGAGCTTGCCCTTCGCGATGTTCCAATTGCCTTTGATTTCCAGTTTATTCATGTTTCTAGCAGTTAGGTTTTGCGGTGCCGGGTCGTCCTGCATCCTTTCCTTCTCTTGGCAGATGCCGCGCCAAGCGGGTGATTCCGGCGTTCTCCGGCCGCCAATCCCCTTGCCGCGGAGGTTTCGCGCGCAGGGTGCCGGGCGGACTCCCGGGAAAGCGCATGCTTTTCAGATGCAAGCTGCACCTCTCCGCGGTGCACCCCGTTGCAAAATTTTGTAGAACCTTCCGCCGGAGACAGGCCATGCAGATGACGATTCGCGCATTTTTCCGGCCGATCCGAATCGCCTTGTGTGGAAAACGCCCGGATGCTCGTTTTAGTCCGCGACGGACGTCGCAACGATAGACACATGCGCCGGCACCTCAAAGCCCGCTATCTGGGACCCGCCTTGATAGCGCTCGTAATGATCATTTACGGGGCGGTGACCTCCGTGCGCAACACCCGCGCGAACTTGTCCGAATTTGCGGCCGTGGAGCACCGGCGGGTGGTGATGATAGAACTCCAGAAATGCCTCGGCGCGATGGTCGATTTGGAAACCGGCCACCGCGGCTACCTCCTGACCGGCAAGGAATCCTTCCTGGAGCCCTACCGCCGGGCCGTCACCTCGGTGGACGATCACATCGAGAAGCTGGCGGTGCTCACCCGGGATAACCCCGCCCAACAGATCCGCGTGGGCATGATCCGGGAATCCGCCGAACTCAAGATGGAGGAACTGGAGCGCGGGATCGCCGCGATGCGCGACCAGGGGCCCCAAGCAGCGGCGGACATCGTGGCGACGGAGCGCGGCAAGGAGCTGATGGACCGCTTCCGCGCGGCCGTCGCGGAAATGCAGGAAGAGGAGACCGCCCTGCTGGCCCGGCGCCAGAAGGAAATGGTCGCCAGCTTCAAGAACACCAACACGGTGGTGGTATCCACCGGCGCGGTCGCGATCGTGGCCGGGGTGGTGGGCACGATCCTGCTGGCCCTCTTCCTGATGGCGAAGGAACGACAGGAACACCTCCAGTTCGAAAAGGAGAAGGCAGTGCAGGCCGACAAGGCGAAAACGGACTTCCTGGCCATGATGAGCCACGAGATCCGCACCCCCATGAATGCGATCCTGGGCTTCGCCGAACTGCTCCACGGGGTGGTGGAAAGGCCGCAGGAAAAACACTTCGCGAAGGCCATCGTCACCAGCGGGAATTCCCTGCTATCCCTGATCAACGACATCCTCGATCTCTCGAAGATCGAGGCCGCGAAGCTGGAGCTCCATCCCGAGATCGTGGAGATGAAGCGTTTCGCGGAGAACCTGGAGACGCTTTTCTCCTTCCGCGCGCAGGAGAAGGGCCTCGATTATTTCGTGCGGCTGGACTCCTCCGTGCCGGCCTTTCTTTCCTTCGATGCCCTGCGCCTGCGCCAGGTGCTGGTGAATCTCGTCGGCAACGCGATCAAATTCACCCGCGAAGGCTCGGTGGAAGTGCGGGCCCGGGCGGACACGGAAGGGAACACCGGCGAGACGCTGCTGCATTTCGAGGTGAAGGATACCGGCATCGGCATCGCGGGGGACCAGATCACGGAAATTTTCCGGCCCTTCTACCAGGTGGAAAACGGCCAGGGGCAGAGGTCCCAGGGCACCGGCCTGGGGCTGAGCATCTGCCAGCGGCTGGCGGACGTGATGGGAGGAAAGATCGACGTGCGCAGCGAGCTCGGGAAGGGCACCGTCTTCCACCTGGTGGTGCCGGTGCAGCGCAGGCTGGAGCGCATCCCGGAGGCCGGCCCGCGGGATGCCGACCAGACGGTGGATTTCGACCGGCTCGCGCCCTCGAAGATTCTGGTGGTGGACGACGTGCCGCTGAACCGGGAACTCATCCGCGGCTATTTGCAGGGCAGCCGCCACCAGGTGCTGGAAGCGGAGAACGGGGAACAAGCCGTGATGCTGTGCCGCCGCCACGCCCCGGACCACGTCCTCATGGACATACGCATGCCGGTGGTGGACGGCCGCTCCGCCCACGCGATGCTGAAGGCGAAGGACGAAACCAGGAAGATCCCCCTGGTGGCGGTAACGGCCTCCTCCCTGCTGAACAGCCAGGAAGACCTGAAACGGATCTTCGACGGCTTCGCCAGCAAGCCGATCAGCC
>CBFGVD010000567.1:0-2374 GCA_965651965.1 uncultured Verrucomicrobiaceae bacterium
GCGTGATCCTCCTCGGCGGGCTGGCCAATCTGGTCTTCAAGGGCGGGCTGGCAGCGGTGCTCGGTTCCCGGGCTTATATCCGCCCGGCCTTGATCGGTCTTGCGGCGGCGCTGGCGGGCGGCACCGCGATCCTGCTCCTTTGGCCCTGAGGGGGGACCTAGCGCCCGGCGGCCATGCGCCGCACGTCGGTCGAGTTGCCGTACTCCGTGACGAGCCTCTCGATTTCCAGCCAGATCTCCTGATCGAAAGGCGGCATCTTCCCGTAACGCGGCCGGGTCCGCTCCAGGAAGGCCAGGCCTTCCTCGTAAGCCGCCTGCCGGTCGCTGCGGCCGCCTTCGGCCGCGGGCTTGCCCCGGGTCCAGCATAGCTGCATCCACGCCCGCATCGCCGGGTTCGAGACCTTGGCCAGCGGCTCGTGCTCGCGCCACACGCGCTCGTGGGCGGCCAGGGCTTCCTGCACCATGTCCCGCGCCTGATACGAAGCTGCGAGCGCGAGCCGCAGCTCCGGCACGTAGCGCCGGTATCCGGAATCATGCGCCAGATAACGTTCCGCATCGTTCCCGGCGCCGGCGAAGTCCCCGGCCTTCATCTTGATCATCACCAGCCAATAAAGGGCATCCTCCTTCTCCGATGGCGACGGGGATTCGGAAAGCACCGTCTCCAGATCCTTCACGGCACCTTCCCGCTCCTCCTTGCCGCCCTCCGCCAGAACCGCCGCCCTGCCAAGCAGCGCGGCGAAACGCAGCGGGCCCTCAGCGCGATGCAGGAGCTCCTGGTAATACGGCAGCGCCTGACGGGGGGCGGATGTTTTCATCCGCAGGAAATCCCCGGTGCGCAGAAGCAGCCCGGCGGGCAGGTCCTCCGGCGCGAACTCGCTCTTGAGCTCCTGGTACAAGGTCTTCAGCAAGGCGTCCGCCTTTGCCCGCGCGGCTTCCTCGCCGTGTCCCAGGTTTTCTTCCGCCACACCGGCCACCGCGGCCTTCAGCAGGCAGCGCGTACGCGTGTCCTCCGGCCGGAGGCCGGGGAAGGCCCGGAAGTGCGAGTCCAGCTGCTCCAGGCCGTGCTTCGCGGCGTAGATCCTGGCGTATTCGCGGATCGCGGCTTCCGAAGCGCCCGCCCCGTTTTCCGCCGGTGTGGCGATCGCCTCGCGCAGCCGCCCCAGCGCTTCCTCCCCCCGGCCCGCCCGGTCCAGGATGGTCGGCTGGATCACGGCGATCTTTTCCCGAGCGACGGCCAGATCCCCGTAATCCTTCCAGAAACGGTCGCAATACGCGGCGGCCTCCTGCGCCCGCCCCTTCCCGCCGTTGGCGGCCAGCAGTTCCGCCAGCCGCACGAGCGCCTCCGCCGCCGCGGGACGGTCGCCCGCGCTTTCTGCCATCGCCAGCGATTGCTTGTAGCAGGCTTCCGCCTCCGCGGCTTTGCCCCCTTTCCGCAGCAAGTCGCCTTTCAGGCCCAGCGCGGGGCCGGTGGCGGCGGCATCCGGAAACTCCGTTTCCAAGCGGCCGATCTTTTCCAGGGCGGCGGCATCTTCCCCTTTTGCCAGGTGGCAAAGGATCCGGTCCAGCAGCGCCAGGGAAAGGTAGGGATTTTTCCCCGGCTGCGGATATTTCGCGATGAAAGCGTCCAGGAGCTTCGCCCCCTCGTCCCATTGTTCGAGCCGGACGCGGTTCGCAGCCTGGAAAAACTGGGATGCCTGCGCGAACCGGCTCTGCGGATACAGGCCCGAGTGCCGCTCCAGCAACGGGGCCGCCTCCCCGTGGCGGCCGGACTGGTGGAAACTCGCGCCGAGGATATGCAGGCAGGCATCGTGGTCCGGCATCCCCTCCGGCAGCTTGGGCAGCAATTCCGCCGCGATCCCGATGCAGGCCTCGTGATTGCCCGCCTGGAACAGCGCCAGCAGCATCAGGCGGCGCACGTCCGGCACGCGCGGCGAGTCCGGGTAGGTCTCCAGGAAAAGCGGGCCGTGCTCCGCCGCGGCAGCCGGATCTCCCGCGGCGGCCCCGGTTTGCACGAGATGGAAAAGATGTTCTTCCCGTTTCACCGCACGCGGGAAGCGGGAGACGAGTTCGCCGTAGGCCGCGCAAGCCTCCCGGAGCTTGCCCTGGCGCTCGCGGATCACGGCCAGGGCCTCCAGGCGCACCGCCTCGTGGCCGGTGCCGTCGGCCGCGGCTTTTTCCAAGGCATCGGCCCGGGCCTGAAGCTCCGTCTTCGCCGCCTCTTCCTTGGTCCCGGCGATCTCCGCCTTCAGGGCCGCGGTCATCGCTTCCGCGGAAGGCGGCAGCGCGAACAGGACGGGCGCGGCCCGGTCCATGCCCGCGGCCATCGTCTCCGTGGCCATGCGCACGAAGGCGGGCAGATAGGCCGCGGCCTCCGC
>CBFGVD010000568.1:0-2358 GCA_965651965.1 uncultured Verrucomicrobiaceae bacterium
CGGCACCAGCACCTCGATCACGATGCCCGGGTTCATTGCCCGCACCGCCTCGATGGTCTGCTGGAAGTGTTCCGCCCCGCCGTCGCGGAGATCGTCGCGGGCCACGGCGGTGATCACCACGTGGCGGAGCTTCATCCGGCGGGTGGCCTCGGCCACTCGGAAAGGTTCGTCCGCCTCCAGGGCGTCCGGCTTGGCGGTTTTCACCGCGCAGAAGCCGCAGGCGCGGGTGCACTTTTCCCCGGCGATCATGAAGGTGGCCGTCCCCTGGCCCCAGCATTCCCAGCGGTTCGGGCATTGCGCCTCTTCGCACACGGTCACCAGCTTCAGGTCCGTGATCAGGGACTTGGTGGACCAGAACACCGGGTTGTTCGGCAGCCGGACCTTGATCCAGGAAGGCTTCTTGTCCTGGTGCAAGCCGGGATCCATTTGCATCTTGGGACCGTGGCAGCCGCTCATTTCGGCGGGAAACTAGGGTCCGGGCACTCCCGCGTCAATGGCCGGGGCGCGATTGGACCGCAGGCGGCGCCAAAGGCGTGCGTCCCGATCAAAAGGCGGCATCCTGCCTCTTCACGCAGGAGATCGCCATGAAGACGGGGAATTCCTTCACCGCTCGGTTCTCCCCCTTCGCCCGCGGTCCGGGCTGGGAGCGGCGGTGGCTGAAAAGCTCCTCGCACACCGTGATCGCCAGGCCCGCCTGGCCGAAGGCCGTGAGCACCTCCCCCACCGGGCGGTGGTAAAAGGTGGTGGTCTCTCCCCCGCCCTGGCCCGGATGGGTCAGGATCGGGATCTCCTGCGGCACGCCGTAGCGGTCCACCCGGCGGAACTGGAGCTTCCGGCCCTCGTCCCAACCCCAGTGCGCCTGCTGCGGGATGCGGAAGCAGGGATGCATGAAGACCGCCACGAAGCGCCCGCCGGGCTTCAGCGCCGCGGCAAGCTGCCGGGCCATCGCGGGCAGGTCCGGCACGTCGTGCACCGCCATGATGCAGGCCGCGGCATCGTGCGAGCCGTCCGCCCAAGGGCCCGGTGCGCAGGCATCCGCCACCAGCAGCTCGACCCTCCTGTCGCCCGCGAAGCGGGCCTTGGCGGAGGCGATCAAGCGCGGGCTGGCATCGACGCCGGTGACCTTTGCCGCCTTCGCCTCCAGCAGCAGGGGCACGAGCACGCCCTGCCCGCAGCAGAGATCGAGGATCTTTTCCCCCGGCGCGGGGGCCAGCAGCCGCATCGCCGCGGGCAGGATGACGTTGCGGTGGTAATCCGAGCCCTTCTCGCCGACGAGCTTGTCGTACCACCCTGCCACCTGATCCCAACCCTGCTCCTTCCTCGGGCCGGAAAAGCCGCCCGGCTTCGGGGCCGCGGGCCGGCCCCTCGGGGATGGCGGGCCGGAATGCTTCCAAGCCTTCTTCGCGTGGAACTGCGGGCGTTTCTTGGGCGGTTGGGGCATGGAGGGCGAAAGGGAAATGATCAAAGGCCCCGGCGGCCTTCCAGGGCGCGCGCGAGAGTGAGGGCGTCCGCGTGCTCCAGACCGCCTCCGGCGGGCAGCCCTTGGGCGATCCGGGTGATCCGGCAGCGCCCGCGCAAGAGCCCGGCGAGGTAATTGGCCGTCGCCTCCCCTTCCACATCGGAACCGGGGGCAAGGATGATCTCCGGGACGCCCTCCCGCTCGATCCGGGCGAGCAGGGAGCCGATCCGCAGGTCGTCCGGCGTGACGTTGTCGAGGGGCGACAATTTGCCGCCCAGGCAGTGGTAACGGCCCTTGAAAGCTCCGGAGCGCTCCAGCGGAAGCACGTCCGTGGCTTGCTCCACCACGCAAATGACCGGCTCGCGGGAGGAATCCGCGCAAATCGCGCAGCGCTCCGCGGTGGCGAAGAACCCGCACACCGGGCAGGCCACGACTTCCTCTTTCGCGAGCTCCAGCGCCCGGGCGAGCGCCAGGGGGTCCGCCTTCGCGCTCTGGAGCAGCCAGATGGCGATGCGCTCGGCGCTGCGCGGGCCCACGCCCGGCAAGCGGCGGAATTCCTCCACCAGACGGCCGACGGCCTCGGGATATTCGATGCGTGCCATGGGCTAGGGGGACTCGTCGCCGGGTTCCTGGTGGCGGGTCGCGTAGATCATCGCCCACAGGCCGCACCACAGCAGCGCGATCAAGGGCATGGTGACGGTGGCCCGGTACCCGGCCAGCGCCATTACCGGCACCCAGCCTAGCGTGAGCGCCAGCGTGCTCACCCACAGCACCGCCCGCCGCCAATTCCGCCGCGAGCCCAGCATCGCCGCTGCCAGGCCGAATACGAGCGGCACGGTCCAGAGCCAGGGCGCATACCCGGGCAGCGCGCGGAATTCCCCGCCCAGACCGCTCCCGGA
>CBFGVD010000569.1:0-2344 GCA_965651965.1 uncultured Verrucomicrobiaceae bacterium
CCCGGATCAATCGGAGTTTCATCCGCTGCGCTACCTGGACGGGCTCTTGCATGCCGCGGACGGGCTGGTAGCCCGCATTTTTTCGCAAACCGGAGCAGGTACCTTCGATGAAAAGCGGAAGAGGGTGCGGGCGGGCGGGAACTGGATCCGCTGCCGCAAAGTCGTCATCGCCACGCATGTCCCCCTGCAAGGGGACGCCGGCAGCATCGGCGCGGCCATGTTCCAGACAAAGCTCGCGCTCTACTCCACCTATGCCATCGGCGCGCGGATTCCCTTGGAGCACGCCCGGGAGATGATCTGGTCCGACACCGCCGATCCCTTTCTCTATCTCCGCATCCACCGCCGGGAGGATTCCGCCTATGCTATCCTGGGAGGAGAGGATCATCGGACGGGCGCGGAGGAAGATACCCGGGAACGCTACCATCGTCTCGAACGGGCGATGGCGGGGATGATTCCGGAGGCCGTCGTCACTCACCGCTGGTCCGGCCAGGTGGTGGAGACGGTTGACGGGCTGCCATACATCGGGCCCACGGACGAGTGGCAGTTCATCGCCACCGGCTTCTCCGGCAATGGCATGACCTTCGGCACCTGTGCCGCGACGATGGCCGCCGCATGGGCGGCGGGAACCGCCACACGCTGGGACGAACTGTTCTCACCGGGGCGGAAAACGGGAGCCAGCGCCGGCACATACCTGCGGGAAAACTCGGAGTTCCCCGTGCACCTCGTTACCGATCGTCTCAAGATCCGCAAAGGAGATCCCCTTGCCTTGAAGCCCGGGGAGGGCGAAGTCATGATGCACGAGGGAAACTGCACGGCCGCGTGCCGCGATGCCGCAGGAGAGCTCCATCTATGCAGCGCGGTATGCCCGCATCTCGGCTGTCTCGTGGCATGGAACCCCGCCGAATCGACATGGGATTGTCCCTGCCACGGTTCGCGCTTCAGCGCCGGGGGCCGCGTGATCGCCGGCCCGGCCGAATCCGATCTCAAGAGCCTCCTTGCACGCACCGTGACATGAACCGCAATACAGCCCTTCAAGAAACACCGCCGGAGGGCGAAGCCACCGGGGCGGAAGCCTCCTTTCTCGCCGCCTTCCAGGCGAATCATCCGGAATACACCCTTACGGAAATCAGAAGCGCGCTCCGCCATGTCGCCTTGGAGCTCGCTTTGCAGCGGGACGGGGAATTCCTCCGCGGCCAGGTGCGCATGGCGCTCTTGCCGGAAAAAGGGTGACAGGCTTCGCGCTCAGTCCTTCCCCCTTGCCGCCGCGATCCGGTAGATCATTCCTGCGCCGTCATCACTGAGCAGGACCGACCCGTCGGTCCACTCGATCAGGCCGCAGGGCCGGCCGAACTGGGCTTTCTCCCCGGGCAAGAGAAAGCCGTCGAGAAAGGGCTCGAACCTCGATGGCTTCCCGTCCTCGAAACGAAGGCGCATGACGGAGTAGCCGCTGGGCTCGCCTCGATTCCACGAGCCATGGAAACTCACCAGCGCGTCACCGGAGAAGTCCCCGGGAAATTGCTTGGCCGAAGGAAACAGGAGAGCCATCGGCGCGCTATGTGCGGTCGCGGTCAGCACCGGTGCTTCGCATGTACCGGCATACTCCGTCCAGGTCATCCCTTCCGTTTTCATCGGATCATCCGCGGGATTCGGCTTCCCGTCTTCGAATACGAAGGGCCAGCCATATTTGGCGCCCTGTTTCAATTCGTTGAGTTCTTCCCTTTGGCTGTCGTCTCCGAGCCAGTCGATTCCATGATCCATCCCGTAGAGTTTGGCAGTGTCCGGATGCCAGCCGAACCCGATCGTATTGCGGAGGCCGGAGGCATGAATGCGGCGCCCGCTTCCGTCGGTGGACACCTCCAGGAGGGTCGCGTTTTCCTTGTTCGGCTCGGGGGCAGCATTGCAGGTGCTTCCCACGGAGAGAAACAGCTTCCCTTCCGGGTTGAAAGCCAGGGTGCGGTTCGGGTGCTGCCCGGCATCGGGGAGATCGTCGTAGAGAACTTTCAATTCCAACGCGTCGTCCCCGGCAGGAAGGCGGGCCGAGTAAAGCTCCCGCACGGTCGCGAGGTAAAGCGTCCGGTCGTGGATCGCGATGCCATGGACGTGCGGCAACCCGACCAAGGTCCGGGTCGAGTCCGCCTCGCCGTTGCCATCCCGGTCTTCGAGGACGAGCACATCGCCCTTCTCCCCGCGGCGCGTGACCAGGAGGCGGCCATCCGGACTCACCGCCATCATCCTGGGCTCGCCCAAGTCCCGCGCGAAAACGGAGAGCCTGAAACCCTCCGCCAGCTTCAGGCATGAGATTCGCTCCGGTGTCGCATCCAGTTGCGCGGGCCGGTTGATGTTT
>CBFGVD010000570.1:0-2331 GCA_965651965.1 uncultured Verrucomicrobiaceae bacterium
AGCCACGTCCCCCGTTTCCCCCGGCAGCTTGGCCAGGCCCAGCACGCCCTCGTGCACGGCGGGATCAGCCAGGCGCTCCATCTCCCCCCGGTCCCGGCGCAGCATTTCAAGCCCCGCCCAAAGCGGGGCTTCCCAGGGGTGATCCTCCGCCACCAACACGCCGGGAACCTCCCACCAGCCGGCGATGGCAGCCTCCACGCTGGCCTGGCCTTCCAGCACCACCCAAGGGTCCCTGCGTTCGCCCAACTGCGTGCGCAGCGTTGTCAGCCAGTCCGGTTCCACGCGCCTCCGGTAGCGCGCCCGGTGGCGGATGACGAATTCAGAATTCCCGAATGACGAATGGAAGGCCGCGGAATTTCCGCTACCTCCATGGTCCGGCCATGCTTTATTCCACATCCGGGAATTCCGGATTCGCCATTTTCCCCCGTCATCTGATGCGCGTCCTTCTCTTCCTCGGCCTTCCCCTCCTCGCGGCGGCCGCGCCCCTGCCGCGGGAAATCGCACCGCAGGCGGCGGTGCTGGAGGCACAGGCGCGGGAAGAAGGCAGGCAAGTCTGGCACACGCGCTTTTTCCGGATCGACTCCGACATGGAATTGCCGCGCAACCAGCTCCTGCGGCTGGCACAGGTGGCGGATACCACCGCCCTGGCGGTGAAGAGCCATCCCCTGCCGCTCTTCGCCCCGCCGGAGGGCCGCCGCTCGCGGATCTCCATCTACGCGGACCCCGCGGATTACGAGAAGGCGGGCGGCTTCCGCGGCAGCGCGGGCTTCTACGTGGCCCGCCGCGCCCGGGTGCTGGCACGCGGGGACTTCCTGGCCCGGCCGCGGCAGGCCGGGGCGCTGCCGCCGCATTATGACGAGGACATCCTGGTCCATGAACTCGTGCACCTCTGCATGCACCGGCGGAATGCCGGGCTGCCCCAGTGGCTGGTGGAGGGTCTGGCCGAATATTTCGCCTGCGCCCACGCCGGGGGCGGGCGCTTCGTTTTCGCGGAGATGGACAAGGCCGTGCGCGAGCACCTGCGCAGCCGCCTGAGCCCGGAGAACCCTGAAATACCGCTTCTGTCGGTCGCGGATGCCGCCGTCGCGGACTCGCGGAGCTGGCTCCGGATGGTGGAGCGCCTGCCGGAGGCCGAACGCTACCAAGCCTATGCCACCGCGCTGCTGCTCGCCCACTACCAGCTCCATGGCGGCAAAGGGCGCATGGAAAACCTCGAAAAGCTCCTCGCGGCACCCCCGCGGGAGCGAAAGGACATGCCGCTTTTTCCTTTTGCGGAGGCCGCAAGCATCCAAGCCTCCCTGGTGCGCTTCTGGCAGCCAAAGGGCTTGAGCCCGCGTTTTCGGGAGACCTTTTGAGCCGTTGACTCCGCAAAAATCCGGAAAATGGCCGATTTTGGGACTAAATGGCGAATTTTCACCCCATTTAATTCTTTTCAAACCCTGATTATCTGGCAATTTGATTTCAGCGACAGGGCTTAGGCGTTGTCGCCACACTGGAGAAAGGACCGGGAGGTCTTTTTGATTGGTTTCGATCCGGGGGGATTTCGACCGGTCATCCTCGCAGGGCCTTTCTCCGGTTCAAGATAAGGCGCGAATTGTGATTCCGGGGGGACTTGCGATTCGCGCCTTTCTTTTTGCATTCGCGGCGCGGGCGGTCCGGTTCGTCTTTCCATGGGGCTCGTCCCCTGCTTCGCTCGCGGCGGATGAAAGTCGGTATCGCGCAGGTGAATGCGGTGGTCGGGGACTTCCCGGGAAATGCGAAACGGATTCTCCAGGCCTACCGGGAATGCTTGGATGCCGGAGCGGAACTGGTCGTCACGCCGGAGCTATCCCTGGCCGGCTACCCCACGCAGGATCTGCTCTTCAAATCCAAGTTCGTGCCGAAGTGCCTCCAGGCGCTCGATTACCTGGCGGGCGAGGTGAAGGAGGTTCCCCTGCTTGTCGGCTACGTGGACCGGAACGAGAGCGGCCGGCCGGGCAAGCCCTTCCGCAATGCCGCCGCCTTCCTGCACCGCGGGGAAATCCTGGCGAAAGTCTGGAAAACCCTGCTGCCGACTTACGACGTTTTCGATGAACTGCGCTACTTCGAGCCCGGGGAAAGCTGCGAACCCGTGCTCTGGAACGGCCTGCGCCTGGGAGTGACGATCTGCGAGGACCTGTGGATCCAGGAATTCCAGGAGCGCCCGCTCTACGACCGGGATCCGGTGGCCGAACTGCGCGCGAAGGGGATCGACCTGCTGCTGAATCTCTCCGCCTCCCCCTTCCATCTGGGAAAGGCGGACCTGCGGCGCCAGCTCGTCTCCGACGTGGCGCGGGAGACCGGGGTGCCCGT
>CBFGVD010000571.1:0-2317 GCA_965651965.1 uncultured Verrucomicrobiaceae bacterium
CTTTCCCCGAGCAGGATCATCCTCGAGATGTCCGCGGGAGAGCACTGGCCCGCCATCGTGGAATTGATCGACCAGCTTGTCGCCGAAGGTTCGCTGGACCCGGCCCTGCGCGAGGAAGTGCTGGAGGCCCTGAAGGTGCGCGAGGAGCAGGTCAGCACCGGCGTGGGCCACGGCGTGGCCATCCCCCATGCGTTTTCCGATAAACTGGAGAAGGTGATCGCGATCCTGGGCCGTTCCCGCGCGGGGATCGACTTCGAGGCCCTGGATCAGAAGCCGGTCCATTTCGTGATCCTCTTCCTGGTGCCGAAGAAGGATTACCACCTTCACCTCCAGACACTCGCGGCCATTGCCAAGATGTTCACCAACGTCGAGATCCGACGACGGCTCGGCGAAGCCCGGGAGCACCAGGAGATCCTCGATATTTTCGCGGGCAAGTCTCCGAAGGCGGCCGCCAACGGTGCGGCTTGATGCCGGGCTCCCCCTCCCGCAGGCTGCCTGCCCGCACGCGCGCCGGGTTTCCCGGCACCAGCTTTTCCCGATTTCTTTTCATATGACCCTTATCCAGGACCTTGAATCCCGGCTTTCCGCGGCCTTCCTGGCCGTGCTCGGAGAGAGCGTGGCCGCCCCCGTCGTCGCCGCCGCGGACCTCCGTTTCGGCGATTACCAGAGCAATGCCGCCATGGCCCTGGCCAAGCAGCGCAAGACGAACCCGCGCGCACTGGCGGAGCAGGTCATCGCCGCCATGGATCTGGGCGGGCTCGGCACCGCGGATATCGCGGGTCCGGGCTTCATCAATTTCCGCATCGCTACGGAGACCTACGCCGCCCGCGCGAAAGCGCAGCTCGCCGACCCGAGGCTGGGTGTCCCCACGTCACCGCAGGGGAAGACCATCGTGGTCGATTTCTCCGCGCCGAACGTGGCCAAGCCGATGCACATCGGCCACATCCGCTCCACCATCATCGGGGATTCCCTGGCGCGGATCGCCCGCTTCCTGGGGCACCGGGTTATCACGGACAACCACATCGGCGACTGGGGGACCCAGTTCGGCATGGTCACCTGGGCCTGGAAGCAATGCCTGGATGAAAAGGCGCTGCTGGAAAACCCGCTCCAAGAGCTGCTGCGCCTTTACCGCCATGCCAGCGATACCTCCAAGGAGGATCCCGCGGTCCGCGAGGCCTGCCGCCTGGAACTGGTGAAGCTCCAGCAGGGAGACGAGGAAAACTTCGCCATCTGGCAGCGCTGCATCGAGCTCTCCCGCACCGGGCTGGACCGGATTTATGCGCGGCTGGACGTTTCCTTCGACCACTGGCTCGGGGAGAGCGCCTACAACGACGCCCTGGCCCCGCTGGTGGACCGCCTGCTGGCGGAAGGCTTCGCCCGCGAGAGCGACGGCGCGGTCTGCATCTTTTCCAACGGCGTGCCGGAGGATCCCGCGAAGGACCCCTTCCTGGTGAAGCGGGACGGCGAATGGGCGGACTTCCCCATGATCGTCCGCAAGAGCGACGGCGGCTTCAACTACGCCTCCACGGACATCGCCACGATCGAATTCCGCCGCAAGGAATGGCACGCGGACGCGGCCTGGTACGTGGTGGACCACCGGCAATCGCTGCATTTCCAGCAGCTCTTCGCCGTGGCGGGGCGCATGGGCCACGGGGAGATGGACCTGCGGCATATCTCCTTCGGGACCATCCTGGGACTCGATGGCAAGCCGTTGAAGACGCGGGCGGGGGATCTGCCCCAGCTTGCCGACGTGCTGGACGAGGCGGTGGCCGCCGCCGCCGCCGCGGTGGCGGAGCGCAGCCGCGTGGAAAACGCGGAGGAGCGTGCGGAGCTGGCGGAGATCCTGGGCATCAGCGCGGTGAAATTCACCGAGCTCTCCCACCACCGCCTCTCGGACTATGTCTTCGATCTGGAAAAGATGCTCGCCTTGCAGGGGGACACCGCGCCCTACCTGCAGTACAGCGTCGTCCGCTGTCGCTCGATTTTCCGCAAGCTGGAAGACGAAGTGGACCTTTCCAAGGTCGATCCCGTGCTGAAGGAGGACGCGGAGCTCCATCTCGCCCGCCATCTGGCGCGCTACGGGGAAGTCGTGCCGATCATCCTCGATGACCACCGCCCGAATCTGCTCGCGAATTACCTGCTGGAATTGGCGCGGGCCTACCATTCCTTCAACGAGGCCTGCCCGGTCTTGAAGGCGGAAGAACCGCTGCGGAACAGCCGCCTGCTGCTCTGCGAGCTGACCAGCCGCGTGCTCGTCCACGGCCTCGGCCTGCTCGGCATCCGTTGCCCGGAGCGGATGTGAGGAGGAGGGGCGGCT
>CBFGVD010000572.1:0-2316 GCA_965651965.1 uncultured Verrucomicrobiaceae bacterium
ATCGGGATCGTCGAGCTTCGGATAGGTCGAGGCGGCCCAGAGAATAATATTGATGGCGAGGATGATGGTACCCGCCTTCTGAAGGAATGCCCAGGCCCGGCCGCCCACGTGACGGAAGACGTAGCCCCACTGCGGCAAGCGGTAAGAAGGGAGCTCGAGCATGAAGTGCTTCTTCACCTCGTCCGGCCCCAGCTTGCCGCGCAGGATGCGGGCCGCGATCAGAGCCGTGGCCGTGCCCAGCGCGTAGATGCCGAAGAGAACCAGTGCTTGCGTGACGCTGCCTTTGCCGCTCAGGAGCAGGGGCACCAGCACCAGGTAAACCGGCAGGCGCGCGGTACAGCTCATCCACGGAGCCACGAAGATGGTCACCAGCCGCTCCTTCGCGGAGTCGATGGTGCGGGTGGCCATTACGCCGGGGATCGCGCAGGCATAGGAGCTGAAAAGCGGCAGGAAGGCCTTCCCGCTCAGCCCGGCCTTGCCCATGATACCATCCATCAGGAAGGCGGCGCGAGCCAGATAGCCGGAGCTTTCCAGGAGGCCGATGAAGAAGAACAGCAGTACGATCTGAGGCAGGAAGACGATCACGCTCCCCACCCCGCCAATGATGTCGTCCACCAGCAAGTCGCGCAGGTCGCCCTCTTGCATCGAGGCCGCGACCTTCTCCGCAAGGAAGCCCTGGCCCGACTCGATCCAGCCCATCGGCACTTCTGCGAAGGAGAAAATCGTCCAGAAAATCGCGAACATGATTGCCGCGAAAGAGATCCAGCCCAGGAGCGGATGAAGCAGGAAACGGTCGATCGTGTCGGAGGCCGTGGAAGCATGCCCGTCCGGCCGACGGGCTGCCACCTCGCAGGCGCGCAGGACGATCGCGCGTCGGCGCTCCGCGGTTTCCTCCGGCGTGCCGTGCTTCCATGGCGCATCCGCCGGATGGGGGAAGGGGTGCCGCAGCGCCTGCTTCAGCTCCACGATGCCTTTTCCGGCATTCGCCTGCACCGGCACCACCGGCACGCCGCCCAGCTCCTCGGAGAGTTTCGCCGGATCCAGCCGCAGGCCCGCCTTTTCCGCCACATCCACCATGTTCAGGGCGATCACCACGGGCAGGCCGGTCTCGATGACCTGCAGGGCCAGCACCAGGTGGCGCTCCAGATTGGAAGCATCCAGCACGCAGACCACCAGGTCCGGGCGCGGCTCGCCCTCCATTTCCCCCAGCAGGGTCTTGCGCGCGATCTCCTGGTCCGGGCTGCCGCCCTCCAGCGAGTAGCAGCCCGGCAAATCCACCAGCCGCAGCTTCGTCCCGTGCGGGGTGTACATTTCGCCGGCTTTCCGTTCCACCGTCACCCCGGCATAGTTCCCGGTGCGTTGGGCGGAGCCCGTCAGGGCGTTGAAGAGCGTGGTTTTCCCGGCGTTGGGGTTGCCGGCCAGGGCGACGGTTTCGATTGAACCGGACATCGGAAAATCAGGCGAGCGCCACCATGACCTGGCTGGCCAGCTCGCGGCTCAGGGCGAGACGGGTTCCGCAGACCGAGCAGATCAGATTCCGCCCGTCCGCTAACTTCCTCACTTGCAAGCTCTCGCAAAAGCCGAGATCGCGGAGTTGATCGCACCCGGGACCGGTCAGGGCCTTGATCCGGAAATCACAGCCGACTTTCGCCTGGCTCAAGCTGAGCAGACTGTCGGCATGCAGGTCGTTGGCCGTCGCGAGCGCCATCACGGTTAGACTCCGGCAATTGAGACGGATTTGCAACAACAATGCTACGGAAGATTTATTCCCGGAAATCTCCCGCTGCTCACCGCTCGCCCGGCCCCGTTCCCGCCCAGCCGGGCAAGGTTTCCGCCAGGATCGCCGAGATCCTCTTGCGCTCGGATGCCTTCAACCAGTCGAAGGCGGGATCCTCCCCCGCCAGAATGGCCTTCATCTTCGCCAGCACCGCGGATTTGACCCGCGGCGGCAGCTCCCGGAAAGTCCGGGAATAGACCATGTAGGAGCAGCGATTCTTGAAAATGCGGTCGTAAAGCTGGAAGTCCGCGAGCGAGTCCCCCTCCTTCGTGCGCGGGTAGCGGGCGGCGAACATTTCCTGGAAATCCGCGCCGCCTTCGATCCCCTCCCCCGGTTCCGCCTCGTCCTTGAAAAAGAGGGCGGCGGCGATCTTCTCCGCCATGCCGTCCGCCACGCGCCCGGCGGAACCCGAGTCCGGATCCGCCGCGGGGTCGATCGCCTTTGCCAGGAAGTGCGCGCGGCGGTACTGCATCGCGGCGGAGTTCAGCAGGTTGTGTATCAGGCACTGGTGCTCCAGCACCATCAGGGCCACGATGTCG
>CBFGVD010000573.1:0-2314 GCA_965651965.1 uncultured Verrucomicrobiaceae bacterium
GGACACGTAGGCCCGCAGCTGCTTGGAGGCCGTGTTCAGCTCCACGCCCACGGCATTCACGGAGCTCGTCACCGTGTCGTCCAGGCTCGCCTTCAGCGCCCGCTGATCGACATCGTGCTGGTACTGGCCCACGCCGATCGACTTCGGTTCGATCTTCACCAGTTCCGCGAGCGGATCCATCAGGCGGCGGCCGATGCTGACCGCGCCGCGCACGGTCACGTCTTCATTCGGGAACTCCTCCCGCGCCACCTCGGAAGCCGAATAAACCGAGGCACCGGATTCGTTCACCATGATCACCGGGATCGACGAAGGCAGCTTGAGCTTCCGCACGAAGGCCTCCGTCTCGCGGCTGGCCGTGCCGTTGCCGATGGCGATGGCCTCCACCTTGTACTTCGTGACAAGCCCGGCCAGTTCCACCGCCGCCTCGTAGAGCTGGTTGTTCGAACCCGCGGTGGCATGGAGCACCGTGTGGTGCAGCAGCGCCCCCTGGGCATCCAGCACCACCGTCTTGCAGCCGGTGCGGAAGGCCGGGTCGATCGCCAGGGTGCGCTTCCGGCCGAGCGGGGAAGCCAGCAACAGCTCGCGGAAATTGTCCGCGAAAACCCGGATCGCCGTTTCATCCGCCGCTTTCTTTCCGGCCAGCCGCATCTCCGTTTCCATGGAGGGCATCAATAGGCGCTTGCAGCCGTCTTCCACCGCCAGGCGCACCTGCTCCGCGGCGGGGCCCCGCCCCGTGACCCACTCCGGCTCGGCAAGGCGGCTCACCCGCTCCAGCGGCACCTCGATCCGCATGATCAAAAAGCTCTCCTTCTCCCCGCGCCGGATCGCCAGCATGCGGTGGGAGGGGATGGATTTGAAAGGCTCGCTCCACTCGAAGTAATCGCGGAATTTCGCGGCTTCCGGATCGGTGTCCTTTCCGTACATCACCTTGGAAGCGACGGTCGCTTCCTCTTCGTAAATCTTCCGCACCCGGCCGCGCAGCGCGGCATCGTCCGCGACCCGCTCCGCGATGATATCCCGGGCACCGGCGAGCGCCTCGGCGGCATCCGCCACCTCCTTCTCCGCATCCACGAACTTCTCCGCCTCCGCGGCCGGGTCCGCGCCCTGGTTTGCGAGCAGCCAATCCGCCAGCGGCTCCAGACCTTTCTCCTTCGCCTTCGTCGCGCGTGTCTGCCGCTTCGGCCGGAACGGCGCGAAGATATCCTCCAGCACCGTCATCGTGCCCGCCGCCTCGATCTTCTTCTTCAGCTCCGGCGTGAGCAGGCTGCGCTCCTCGAGCGACTTGAGGATCGAAACGCGGCGGCCGTCCAGCTCCGCGAGCTGCACCATCCGGTCCCGTACCGCCTGGATCTGCACTTCATCCAGCGAGCCGGTGGCTTCCTTCCGGTAGCGGGAAATGAAAGGAACCGTAGCCCCCTCCGCGAGGAGCTTCGCCGTAGCGGCCACGGATGTGGCGGAGATCCCCGTCTCCTTGGCAATGGCGGCAATATGCTGGGCGGCTGCTTCGTTCGGAACGTCACTCATGGTCGGACGCCGAGTTTACCGCCCCCCGGTCCGCCGTGGCAAGCGGGGGAAAAATGCAAGAGCAACCGCGGAAATTTCAACGATTGCGAATCCGCCGACGGGGCGCGGTGCCTCCCGCACGGCCGGCCGCCCCGGATCCGGATTCCCGCCCGCATCGGCGAATCCCCCGCCCCCGCGGGTAGGGCATTTCCGTGAATTCCATGGCAGGCGCGGAATCAAAGGCAGGAAGAGAAATTCATTCTATCAACTTCGCGTGATTCCGCGCCTGGACTTCTCATTCCGGAACCTGCCGGGCGGCTACGATTCAAAGTAACCCGCCTTAGGCATGCCTCCCCCCTCCGTTCGTCCGTGCGGTCCATCCCATCCGTCTATCCGCCGTTCGGATGGCGATATCCCGGGTCGCTCCCCCGGGTTTTCTCCGTCGGATTCAATGCCGGATCCCGCAGTTGCCCGGGCTTCTTCCGATCATACTGGCAGTAGCGGCGAATTGTCGGAGAAGACGGATGGCACGGAGAACCCGGGAAAGAAGCCCTGGACTCCTTCATCCGTGGATTCGGTGTCCATCCGTGGTTTTTTCCAACTGGATCGAAATCGTCCTCCGTCCGGATCGCTACAAACTTATCCGAGAGGGATCCGGGAGCGGCCGGCATTCCCCGGCGACCGGACTCTCCATGCCTGCGAAAAGGATGAAATCGCTAAAGCCCCGCATGCCTATTTCAATGCCTCGCGGGTCGAGCGTGCGGCATGTAAAAAAAGAGCCCGGCCCCGGGGTTAACCGGGGCCGGGCAAA
>CBFGVD010000574.1:0-2304 GCA_965651965.1 uncultured Verrucomicrobiaceae bacterium
GCTGGTGGCGGGAAATACCGTGATCCTGAAGCCCGCGCCCGAAACCGTTCTGACGGCCTGGGTGATGGTGAATGCACTCTGGGCCGCGGGCATTCCGAAGGAGGTGCTGCAATTCGTGCCCTGCCCGGACAACGAGGCCGGGCGGTCCCTTGTCACCGATCCGCGGATCGGTGCGGTGGTTCTCACGGGGGCCTATGAAACGGCGCGCATGTTCCTTTCCTGGAATCCGGAGATGCGTCTCTTCGCGGAGACCTCCGGCAAGAACGCGCTGGTCATCACCGCCGCGGCGGACCCCGACCTGGCGGTGAAGGATCTGGTGAAGAGCGCCTTCGGCCATTCCGGCCAGAAGTGTTCCGCGGCCTCGCTCGCGATCATTGAAGGCGAGCTTTACGACGACCCCGGCTTCCGCCGTCAGCTCCGCGATGCCGCGGCTTCGCTGAAAGTCGGGCCCTCCTGGGAATACGACTCGGTGGTCACGCCGGTGATCCGGGAGCCGGGCGAGGCGCTGGCCCGCGCGCTGACCACGCTCGATCCGGGGGAGGAATGGCTGCTGGAACCCCGGATGGTGGATGGCAATCCCTGTCTCTGGTCGCCGGGCATCAAGCTCGGGGTGGCACCGGAAAGCTGGTACCGCCGCACCGAGTGCTTCGGCCCCGTGCTCGGCCTGGTGCGGGCGGAGAACCTGGACCACGCGATCCGGATCCAGAACGACTCCCAATTCGGCCTCACCGGCGGCATCCATTCGCTCGACCCCGCGGAGCTCGCCGAGTGGAAGAAGCGGGTGGAAGTGGGGAATGCCTATGTCAACCGGCCGATCACCGGCGCGATCGTGCAGCGCCAGCCTTTCGGGGGCTGGAAGCGTTCCTGCTTCGGTCCCGGAGCGAAGGCGGGCGGACCGAATTACGTTGCCCAGTTCGCCGCATGGCGGAACGAAGGCATGCCGCATTTCCGCGCGCCGCTCTCCGGGGAGATCGCCGACCTGCTGAAGGCGATCGCCGCCGCGATGCCGGAGGGGGACCTCGATGGCTTGGAGGCTGCCGCCGGCAGCGATGCATGGTGGATGGCGCGGGAATTCGGAACCGGACACGATCCTTCCGCACTGGAGTGCGAAACGAATCTCTTCCGCTACCGGCCCTTCGCCCGCTGCATCATCCGTGCGGGAGAGACGGTGGACGATACCGCGCTCGCCCGCATGATCCTGGCGGCGGCTGCGGCGGGGGTACCGGCGGAGGTCTCCGTGCCGCACGGGCGGGACTTCTCCCCGGCCGGCCTGCCGCTGAGGCGGGAGAGCGTGGAGGAACTGGCGGGCCGTCTCGCCTCTTCCGGCAGCGGGCTCCTCCGGGCCCCCTCGGCGGGGCCGGTGCTCGCCGCCGCCGCGGTGGAAGCGGGCGTGCGTCTCATCCGCCATGCTCCGGTGTGGTCCGGGAAGATTGAACTTCCGGGTTTCTTCCGCGAGCAGGCGATCTCGGAAACGCGCCACCGCCATGGATCGGTATTGCCGAGCCCCCGGGACTTGCGATAGTTCATTTGCTTCGTCCCGGGCCAGAGCTCGGGTGATCTGGGGGGAGAATCCGGGCTCACCGGGGCGGGGCACCTCTTTTGCCCGAGCGCGCGACTTGCCGCTTGCACGCGGGGGGCGGCCTCCTTTACATCCCCTCCACCGAAGGGCGGCTTGGCGGAATTGGTAGACGCGCTCGACTCAAAATCGAGTTCTAACGAGTGTGGGTTCGAGTCCCACAGCCGCTACGGTTTTCCCATTCGGGATTCGGAGGCATGGCGGACACACGGATCATCGGCATCATCGCGGGGAATGGAGTCTATCCCGGGACCTTCGCCCGCGCTGCCCGCGCGAAATCCCCGGATGTCCGGCTGGTCGCCGCCGCTTTCCATGGGGAGACCGCCCCGGAATTCCTGGACCTGGTGGACGCCGCGGAGTGGTTCCGCGTGGGTCAGCTCGGCAAGCTGATCAAGTTCTTCAAGGCGCAGAAAGCGAAGGAGGCCATCATGGTCGGCCAGATCGCCCCGAAGAACCTTTTCGACCTGCGCCCGGACCTGCGCACGCTGATGCTGCTGGCGCGGCTGAAGGAGCGGAACGCGGAGTCCCTTTTCGGCGGCATCGCGGACGAATTGGCGAAGGACGGCATCGAGCTCCTTCCCGCCACCACCTTTCTGGAGGACCTGCTGCCCGCGCCCGGCCCGGTGTGCGGCCCGGCGCTGAAGAAGCGGCAGCTCGAGGACGCGGAATTCGGTTTCCGCATGGCGAAGGAAACCGGCCGCATGGTGACCTTCCAGATCCAGCAGATC
>CBFGVD010000575.1:0-2300 GCA_965651965.1 uncultured Verrucomicrobiaceae bacterium
ACCAGATCGCCCTGGCTCACGGGTTTTATCAGGTAACCGGCGAAGCCGATTTTCGCGAAGCGCGTCCCGTCGCCGTGCTGGCCGGCCGATGTCAGCAGAACGAGCCTGGTGACGTTGAGCTCAGGGTCCGCATTGATCCGGCTGCCCAGCTCGGCGCCGTCACAGCCGGGCATGTCGTGGTCGAGCAGGGCGACGTCGAAAGGCCGCCGCTCCTCGCAGGCTTGTTTCATCAGGGCGAACGCTTCATCGGCCGAACCCGCCGACGTAACGTCCGTGCCCATGAGCGTGAGCTGGCTGGTGAGCACCTTGAGGTTCGTCACGTTGTCGTCGACTGCGAGAACACGTTTGTCCTTCAGCGCGATCGGTATGCCGCCCAGCGGCAGGGACAGGTCGGCAGCCGCGGCCGCGGCGCGGGCCGCCGCCAGATCCCGGGACAGATACGCCCCGATCTCCGCATCGCGGGCGGAAATCGCGGCCTCCAGGTCGTCGATGATATCGACGGCGGTGATCTCGCCGGCTTGCAGGCGCTTGCGCAGCGCGGAAATGGTCTGGGTCGAGAGGGACATCGGGGAAAAATTTCGAATCTCGGTTCTCAAGGGGCGCCGCCTCACGCATCCGCGATGACCTTCGGCACCCGGATCTGGTCCTGCGCCTGGTCCGGCGCGTTCGCCAGCACGGCCTCCCGCGGCAGGCTTTCGCCCGGCTCGTCCTCCCGCATCACGTCGTACACCGGCACCGGGTAGGAGGTCGGCTCGATCCCCGCGACATCCAGCGCGGCAAGCGATTCGACATGGCCGAGGATCGCATCGAGCTGGCGCTGGAAGACGGCGCATTCCTCCTCGCTCAGTTCCAGCCGGGCCAAGCCGGCGACATAGCGGACATCGATGTGTTCAGTGGCCATTCGCGGGCGGATTGGAGAGGAAAGCCCCCGCGGGGGCAAGGGCGGGGATGCATTCTTGCAGGGCGGTCGCGGCCGGAGCCCGGAAACCGCCGAGGGATGCGGGTCCTTCTGCCGCCGGGAGAACCGCGGAGTCGCGGAGGCCGCAAAGGATCGCAAAGTTAATTTGAAATGAATCTCTGCGATCCCTTGCGGCCTTTGCTCCTCTGCGGTGGACCGGAATCCCGGGAAGGTATCGGCGGCAGGAAGCCCGCGCGCCGGGAGACCCCCTTCAAGTCCGATATTTCCCCCTCCGCCCCGGCCCGGGGAGAAGATGCATGGGGGACTTGTCAGCCCCGCGGAGGTGGCTAGCGTACCGCTCATGCGCTTTTCACTCCTCCTTGCTTCGGCCCTGGCCGCCGCCGTCTTCCCCGCGCTGGCGGGTACGCCGCAGCAGGCGCAGGAGATCAGCAGCGCCTACGACCGCGACTTCAAGCTCTGGGTCCTGAAGCTCGGCGTGGCTCCCACCGCCGAGGAACGGAACAAGATCGCCCTTGAGCGCCCGGACACCGCCTCCGCGGTGAAGAAAATGTGGACCGTGATCCAGCCGGACCTGCGCGAACCCTGGACCCTGGAACCCGCCGCCTGGCTGCTGCGGCATTCCGCCAAGCTCGTCGTCCGCGACGACATCGGCAACGTGAAGCCCCTGATGGCCGACGCCTCCGCCGCGATCCGCGAGGCCGCCCTGAAGCACCACCTTTCCAACAAGGCCCTCGCCCCGCTCTGCCTCGCCCTCGTGGCCTCGAACGACGGCAGCGTCCTCCCCTTCCTGGAGAAAGTCGAAAAGGAAAGCCCGGACAAGCAGGTCCAGGGCGTCGCCGCGCTCGGCGTGGCGATGATCATGAAGAACCTGAGCGACGAGCCGGAGGTCATGCGCCGCCGCCTCACCATGCTGCGCAAGGCGATCATCGAAAGCAGCGACGTGGAAATCAACGGCGTGACCGTGGCCAAGATGGCGGAAGACGAGCTCTACATCATCCAGTTCCTCAGCAAGGGCCGCCAGGCTCCAGATCTCCAGGGCAGCACCCCGGACGGGCGGCCGATGAAACTTTCCGACTACTCCGGGAAGGTGGTGGTGCTGCTTTTCTGGCGTTCCGAGGAAGGCAACAACGAACCCCTTTTCGAGATGGTGCGCACCATGCGCGAACGCTTCGCGGGCAAGCCCTTCGAAGTCGTGGGCGTGAGCCGCGACCCGCAGGAAACCCTGCAGCGGATGCAATCCGCCGGGGAGATCAACTGGCCGAATTTCTCCGACCCGGAAAACAAGCTCGGCGGCGAATACCGCGTCGCCGCGTGGCCCATCGCCTACGTCCTCGATGGCGAGCGCCGCATCCACTACGTCGGCGGCATGGGCTCCTTCGTG
>CBFGVD010000576.1:0-2296 GCA_965651965.1 uncultured Verrucomicrobiaceae bacterium
ACCTGGCCCCAGAAGCGGTAGTGATACTTGTCCTCCACGCCGCGCCGCCAGCGCCACGCGGAGTCGATGCCCATGAAGAGCACCTTGCCGTTGCCCGCCAGCCTGGTGACGATGATGGGCACCAGGCCGAACCTGCCGCGGCGGTTCGCGTGCACGGCCAGCACCTCCGTGCCGCCCTTGGACTTGATCACCGGCGCGTGCCAGTGGAAGCCCGGCAGGCTGCGCCAGACGTCCGGATTCGCCTCCTCGGAGTCCGCCAGCATCGTGAGCAGGGAGCCGCGGCCCTCCCCGGTCAGGGAAAGCGGGGAGGCCACCGGGTCGTGGATGCCGCCCTTGTTCTCCGCATCCAGATTCACCGGGATCAGGTCTCCCAGCGCCGTATCCAGCAGGCTGAACTGGTTCCCCTGCGGGCCGGGCAGGAAGACGATGCCGCTGGCCTGGTTCTCCACCAGGCCGCGCAGCAGCTCGCACTGCTCCTTCGTGAGCTGGTCCGGGGCCACGCCCACGTCGCCCAGGAAGATCACGTCGTATTTGGACAGGTCCTCGGGCTTGGAAGGGAATTCCTGGATGTAGTCCGGGCCGTCGCCCTTCCCGAGCTGCGGGTGGAAGAGCAGGCAGGAAAGATCCACCCCGGGATCGCGGGAGAGCGCGTTCCGCAGGTAGCGGTATTCCCAGCGCGGCAGGGTCTCGATCACCAGCACCTTGATCGATTCCGGCCGGCCGGAGAGGGTGAATTTCCGCGCGTTGTTCGCGGAGATGCGCTCGCCCTCCGCGGCGGGGATGGAGAGCTCCAGGGTGGAGGCCCCCTCCTTGTCCAGCCGCCAGAGGATCGCATCGTAGGTCTCCGTGTCCGGGGCCAGGGTGATCTGCTTGGTCTTCTCCCGCCCGGTCTCGTCCTTCAGCCGCACGATGGTGCGCACCTCCCGGTCCAGGGAGGAGCGGACGGTGAAGGGGATCTGCACGTTTTCCCCCACGATGCCGTAGGCCGGCGCCGTCACCGTGAGCAGGTCGATGTCCGGCAGGCGCTTGCGGCTGCCCACGGGGATGGTGAAGAGCGGCACGCCGCGCTGGAGGAGCTTCTGCGCCGCCACCACGGGGGGCTGGCCGGTATTGTAGTCCCCATCCGAGAGGAGCACCACCGCGCGCAGGTTCGGCTCGTTTTCCAGCAGGTCTTCCACCGGCTTGGAGAGATCCGTGCCCGCCAGGGCGGCGGCGCCGGGCTCCTCCGGCGGGGCGGCGAAGGCGCGCTCCACCACTTCGTTCGCGCCGCCGTTCCGCAGCGGCTCCCACAGCGGGCTGGCCAGGGCCTTCTCCGTCCATTCCGCGCGGGAAACGATCTCCCGGGTGGGGGAGAAGAGCTCCGGAAGCTCCGCATCCAGCGTCTCCATCGACTTCGAGGCATCGGCCAGGATCGCGATCCGCGGCTTGGTCACGGGGTGGATGACATCCAGCCACTCCGGCTTCCACAGCAGCAGCACCACCAGCAGCGCGCAGAAAAAGCGCAGGCCCTCCAGCAGCGCCGTGCGCCGCGGGTGCGGGCTGCGCCGCCAGGACAGCACGCACAGCACGGCGACGAGCGCGAGCGCCCCCAGCCCGATCGCCAGGGCGAGCGGGGTAGGGGAGAAGTGGAGATTGTGGAGGTGGAAGGACAAGGTGCGGTGGGGCGGGCTCTAGCGGAATGCAGGTGCGCCTGCGTTCGGATGCATGCGGATGTCGGGCACGGCATTCATGCTTTCGTCGGCTGGCCGGGGCGGGCGAGGGCATCGGTCCCTTGGCCCCGCTTCGGCAGGCAGAGCAGGGCTTCGGAGATCAGGAAAAACAACATGGCGGTCAGGAAGCCGCGCCAGACGGGCAGGGAACCGTTGTCCCGGGCGGAGCTGCTGCGGTCTTCCAGGTAGGTGAAATCGATGCCCTCGAAAAGCTCGCCCAGGGTGGCGGGAGGCAGGATCGCGGGATCGTCCTCGGCCGCGGGGCGGTTCAGCGCCAGGGTGCGCTCGCCGAAGCGGTGGATCCCGGCTTCGTGGGCTTCGTTGGAGGGCACGGGCGCGCCGTAATCGTCCAGGCGCGCGCGGCTTTCACCCGGCCGCGGCTCCGCGGCGCGGGTGCCCAGCTCCGCCGTGTAGCCGGCATCGAAGCGTTCCGCTCCGGCGGCGACGATGCGCTGGGCGAGCGGCAGCAGCACGTCCGCATCCCCCAGGTTCGACCAGGTGTAATCCGGCTGGGTGCCGATGAACCAGGCGGTGCCGCGGTCGGCCGGGAATCGCTTCATGATCTTTTGAGCCGCGTCGGCCTTCCC
>CBFGVD010000577.1:0-2292 GCA_965651965.1 uncultured Verrucomicrobiaceae bacterium
CCGAGGATCAAGGGTTTCTCTCCTTCGTCCACCTTGTCCCGCCCGTGGGAACCTCTTACCAGCGCGGCATCCAGCGGGATCACCTCCATCAGCCCGCGGAAGCCCAGCTTCTTCTTCAGCAGGAATGCCGCGATCTTCAGCTTCGGGTGCGCGATCCCGGGATCGAGGAAAAGCTCCGCGGGATCGTAGCCGGGCTTGCGGTGGATGTCCACGCAGCGGGCGTAGTCCGGAGCCTTCGCGTCGTCTTCCCAGAAGTAATAGGTGAACCATGCCTCCGGTTGCGAGATCGCGATGAGATCGCCCGCCCGCTCCCGGCCGATGCCGTTTCCCCACAATTCTTCCGCGGTCCGGACCTCGTCCACCCCCTCCGTTTTCTCAAGCAGCGCTTTCACCTGCGGGAGAAGCGCGGGATCGTTCACATACACGTGGGCCATCTGGTGGTCCGCCACCGCGAAAACTTTCGACCCGCCGGCATCGAGGGTTTCCCGGCCGAGCTCGTCCTTGATCTGGATCCAGCCTTGCTTGCGGAAGACTCGGTTGAGGTGGACCGGCCGGGAAATCTTCGAGATCCCGTACTCGGAAACCACCATCGCTTTCACGCCGCGGGCTTCCAGGAAATCGATCAAGCCGCCTGCCACCCGGTCGATGGCCTCCAGCTCCGCTCTCATCTCCGGAGCCCCCGGACCCCATTTCTGCAAGCCGTAGTCGAGGTGCGGCAGGTAGATCAGGCTCAGGGTCGGGCTCTCCCGCTCCTCCGTCCATTTCGCGGCGTTCGCGATCCATTCCGAGCATGCGATCCCGGCTCCCGGCCCCCAGAAGCTCGGGAAAGGAAAGGGCCCGAGATCCGCCTTCACTTTTTCCCGCAGGTCCATCGGCTGCGTGTGGATGTCGAAGACCTTCCTCCCGTCCGCCGGATAAAGGGGGCGGGGAGTCATCGCGATGTCCGCGCTGGAGTACATGTTATACCACCAGAAGAGCTTCGCGCAGGTGAATCCGGGGTGCTTTATCCGCAGGTATTCCCATACCTTCTCTCCCCGCACCAGGTGATTGCTCTGCTTCCAGAAGCGGACCTCCGCGCTTTCCCGGTCGTACCAACCGTTTGCCACGATGCCGTGCTCCGCGGGGCTTTTCCCCGTCAACATGGAGGACTGTGCGGTACACGTGACGGCGGGGAAGGCGGGCGGAAAAGCCTGCATTCCGTGCCGCTTGGCGAATGCCGTGAGCCTGGGCGTGGATTCCCCGAGCAAGGAAGGGGAGAGTCCCACCACATTGATCACCGCCACGCGCTGCATGGCGGGAGTCTTCCAGCAGGGTGGCGCGCTGGCAATCCCCGGAAGACGTCGAGCGGAGTGGCTCTTTCCCCAAGCGTCATGGCGGGGGCTGGCGGCCTCCCGGCCGCCATCGGGGCGGGGCAAATCTCAAGCCAGGATGTCCTTCACCACCTTCGCCGGATCCACCCCGGTGAGCCGCTGGTCCAAGCCCTGGAATTTGTAGCTCAGCTTTTCGTGGCTCAGGCCGAGCTGGTGCAGGATCGTCGCGTGCAGGTCGCGGATATGCACGGGGTTTCGGGTGATGTTGTAGCTCATCTCGTCCGTCTCGCCGTAAACCTGGCCGCCCTTCACGCCGCCGCCTGCCATCCACAGGGAGAAGCAGCGCGGGTGGTGGTCCCGGCCGTAGTTCGTCTCGCTCAGCCCGCCCTGGCAATAGACCGTGCGGCCGAATTCGCCGCCCCAGATCACCAGCGTGTCCTCCAGCATCCCTCGCTGCTTGAGATCCTGGATCAGGCCGTAGCAGCCCTGGTCCACGTCCAGGCATTGCGAGCGAAGGTCGCGCGGCAGGTCGCCGTGCTGGTCCCAGCCGCGGTGGAAGATCTGTACGAATCGCGTGCCCCGCTCCAGCAGCCGGCGCGCCATCAGCGCGGAGCTGGCGAAGGTCCCGCGCACCTTGCTGTCCTTGCCGTACAGCTCGTACACGTGTTCCGGCTCGCCGGACATGTCGGCCAGCTCCGGCACGGAGGACTGCATGCGGAAGGCCATCTCGTACTGCTGGATGCGCGTCTGGATCTCCGGGTCGCCCACCGCCTCGTAGGAGCGCTGGTTCATTGCGTTCAGCCCGTCCAGCATCTTGCGGCGCAGCCCCCGGGAAATCCCGGGAGCATCCTTGAGATAGAGCACCGGGTCGCCCTTCGAGCGCAGGGCCACACCGGCGTGCTTCCCGGGCAGGAACCCCGCTCCCCACAGCCGTGCGGAAATCGCCTGCACGTTCGCATATGGCGAGGTGTGCGTGGCGTGC
>CBFGVD010000578.1:0-2290 GCA_965651965.1 uncultured Verrucomicrobiaceae bacterium
GATGAACTTCTATCCTCCCTCCCGGCTCCGTGGCGTGTTGGCCTTCACCGGCACCTACACGGCCCTGGCTTCCCTGCTGGCGGTCGTTTCGGGAAAGTGGGAATTCACCGGCTACCTCATCGTTCAGGTATCCGTGACCGCCTGCCTCGCGGCGGTGGACCGGCGCTGCCCGATCGTTCCGGGCCTGCTGTGGACCTTCAGCCTCTGGGGCCTCTTCCACATGGCAGGCGGCTTCGTGCCCGTGCCCTCGGGGTGGTTCCGGGAGGGCGAGCACCCGGTCCTCTACAACTGGTGGTTGATTCCGGGACTGCTCCGCTACGACCAGGTCGTCCACGCCTACGGCTTCGGCATCACCACCTGGCTCTGCTGGCACGTCGTGTCGTCCTGCTTCCGGGCCCCGGACGGTGCGCGGATCCAGCCGGGTCTCGGGGTGCTGGTCCTTTGCATGGCCGCCAGCATGGGCTTCGGAGCGTTCAATGAACTGGTCGAGTTCATCATGACCCGGATCTTCCCGGATACCAATGTCGGCGGCTACTCGAACCTGGGATGGGACCTGGTCGCGAATTTCCTCGGAGCCGTCGTGTGCGCGCTCCTGATCCGGAAGGGATGGAGGCCGGAGCGGCGGATCCCCGCCGATGGCATGTGAGCCCGCCGCGCGGGAGCGGCAGGATGGGGGCGGCACCTCGCGGGCTTCACCCCCCCGCCGCGATGGTCACGATCTCCAGGCTCGCGCCGTCCCGCACGGGCGTTTCCGGGTAGCGGGCGGGGAAGACGGCCTCGCGGTCCAGCTCCACCACCACGGGCTTGCCGCCCAGGCCGAGTTCTTCGAGCAGGCTGGCGACGGTATGGCTCTCGCCGGTGAAATCGCGGGTTTCCCCGTTGAGGGTCAGGGTCATGGGCGGATGGGGAATTTTCAACGTGCCAGGATCGCCTCGTCCCAATCCTTCCACACGGGGTCGAGTTGCTTGGACCGCAGCATCGCGGCCACTTCGGCGGGGGAGCGGGTGTCGTCGATCTTGAATTGCTCGGTGGCCTTCTCGCAGCCGGTGGTTTTTTCCAGCTCCACGCGGCGGCCCTTCACGGTCAGGTGCAGGTCCTCGCTGCCCGCGCCGGTGTAGCCGCCCGGCTCGGTGCGGGCACCGGCGGACATGTGGGTCACGCCCAGCGGGGCCAGCGCGTCCCGCAGCGCGGCGGGCTCCCGGGTGGAGAGGACGATGCCCGCCTGCGGGAAACAGGCACGGAAGGCACACGCAAGCTGCACCAGCGCCCGGTCGGAGAGGTAGAGCGTTTCGTCCGGCTGGTACTGGTAGTTCCCCGCATAGGGGCGCATGCGGGGGAAGGCGACGGTGAACTGCGCCTTCCAGCAGTGCTTGTAGAGATATTCCAGGTGCGCTGCCAGGGCCAGGGCCTCGTAACGCCACTCCGCCAGGCCGAAGAGGGCACCGATGCCGATGCGCCGGAAGCCGCCCGCGTAGGCCCGCTCCGGGCAATCCAGCCGCCAGCCGAAGTTCTTCTTCGGCCCCGCGGTGTGGAGCCGGGCGTAGGTTTCCGGATGGTAGGTTTCCTGGTAAACCACCAGCCCCTCCGCGCCGTGGCGCACGATCTCGGCGTACTGGTCATCCTCCATCGGCCCGACCTCGATGCCGATGGTCGGGAACATGCCCTTGAGTGCATCGATGCACTCCTGGAGGTAGCCTTCGGAGACGAATTTCGGATGCTCGCCCGCGACCAGGAGCAGGTTCCGGAAACCCTGGTCGTGCAGGTAGCGCGCTTCCCGCAGCACCTGATCGATGGTGAGCGTCACGCGCAGGATGCCGTTGTCCCGGGAAAAACCGCAGTAGGAGCAGTTGTTCACGCACTCGTTGGAGAGGTAGAGCGGGGCGAAGAGGCGCATCGTCCGGCCGAAGTGGTGGCGGGTCAGGCGCTGGCTTTCGCGCGCCAGCGCCTCCAGCTCCCGGTCCGCGGCCGGGGCGATCAGGCGCTCGAAGCGGCGCAGCAGGGGCGACTTCCGCTCCAGGGCGGCGGCGAGATGGGCAGAGAAACTCACGTCGGGGGGAGCTTGCAGCGGGGCGGGCCGCTCGTCAAAGCGCGATCCGGTGTCCGCGGCTTGCCGCGGGTGCTAGGCTCGCGCCGCCATGCCGCTGCCGCCGCTATCCGCCATCCCGCCCCGGGTCGTGTCCCTGGATGATTACGAGGAACTGGCGCGGGAGCGGGTGGAGGCGGAAGCCTGGGCCTACCTTTCCGGCGCGGCGGCGGACGAACTCACCCTGCGGGAAAACCGCGACGCCTT
>CBFGVD010000579.1:0-2283 GCA_965651965.1 uncultured Verrucomicrobiaceae bacterium
GCCTTCCCCCGCCAGCCGGTCCTCGCGCGAGGCCTCCACGCCATCGGAGAAATGCGAACAGACTTCCTCGATCCCCAGCCTGCCGAGGTGCCGGCCATCCCACGGCGCGCCATGGCGGCCGCCATTGGAGAGCCAGAAAAGCGTGGCGGGGAAATCCGCCGGGTTTTTCAGGGAGAACCACACGTAGCCGTCCAAGACCGCCGCGGACCACGCGAAGGGCTGCGCCTCCGTGGCGGGCTCGCAGACCATCATCACCAGATCCTCGTAGCCCTGGCGGACGGGGTAGCGGGTCAGATCCGTGGTCCCCCCGGTGGCCAGCGGGACTTCGCGCAGATCGGTGAATGCCGCGCCGGGCTTCAGGATGCCGTATTCCCGGTTCAGCGGATCGGAGAAAACGCCGCGATAGACCGAGGCCCAGCGGAAAGGAGACACGCTCACGCGCCCCGCTCCCTCCGGCAGGAAGGAAAAATCGAGGATCGGGTGATTCCCGTAGCTGTAGCGGCCCTCCGCGCCCGAGATACGGTGCTCGCAGTAAACGGCGGTCTCCCCCTCCCTCAGCGTCAGGATCTTCTCCAGCCAGGCCCCGGAATCCCGATCATCCAGGCCCAGGTGCAGCATCTCCTCCCCGCCCGCCACGATCCGCCACTCCGCATTCGCGGCGGCCCCGTGCGGAGGGGCTTTCTTCTGCGGGCCGAAGGGGAAACAAAAGAAATCCCCGCGCAGCACCTTCAGCAGCACCGGCAACTCATCGTCCACCTCCTCCGGCGTCCAGGGGGCCAGCGCGTAGGGCGAAACGATCCGCCCCCCGAGATCGAACTCCACCGGGGCCATGTGACCGCCGCGCGAGGTCACCTTGAGCCTAACCCGGTCATGGGATAGACACCAGCTCGGCTCGCCGTGGGTCGCGTCGTTCATCGGAAGGGCGCGATTCAGAAAAAAACTCACAAAAACGGAAGCAAAATCACAATTTGACGAAAAATGGAATGGCCGCCCCCGCTTCCGCCCACTAGGGAAAGCGCACCATGAAAATCGGCTTCAACGTGCTGCTCTGGACGCCCGCCCTCCAGGAGGACCAATTCCACCTCCTCTCCTCGCTCAAGAATGCGGGCTACGACGGCGTGGAGCTGCCGGTTTTCGCCGCGGATGCCGCCCATTACAAGAAAGTGGGCGAAGCCCTGCGCGACCAGGGCCTGCGCTCCACCGCCGTGACGGTGATCCCGGACGAGGCCCACAGCCCCGTGAGCCCGGAAGCCGCGCACCGCGCCGGAGCCGTGGATTACCTGAAAAGCATCGTGGACTCCTGCCATGCCGCGGGCACGGAGATCCTGATGGGCCCCTACCACCAGCCGCTCGGCGTCTTCTCCGGAAACGGCCCGACCAAGGACGAGTGGAACCGCGCCGCCGAGGTCCACCGCAAGGTGGCGGAGTACGCGCAGCAGGCGGGCGTGAAGCTCGTCATCGAGTGGCTGAACCGCTTCGAGTGCTACTTCATCACCACCATGCAGCAGGGCGCCGAATACGCCGAACTGGTCGGCCACCCGAATTTCACCACGATGTTCGACACCTTCCACGCGAACATCGAGGAGAAGAACCCCGCCGAATCCCTGCGCAAACACATCAAGAGCGTGGGCCACGTGCATATCTCCGAGAACGACCGCGGCACCCCCGGCACCGGACACGCGCAGATCAAGGAAAGCATCGCCGTGCTGAAGGAGGAAGGCTACGACGGTTGGCTGACCATCGAGGCCTTCGGCCGCGCCCTCCCCGAACTCGCCGCCGCCACCCGCGTCTGGCGGGACCTCTTCCCCGCGCCGGAAGAAGTTTACACGAAGGGAATCGCATATATCCGGGAGTGCCTGAAATAGTCACGCGATTTTACTTACCGGCCGCGGGCGGGAGCTGATAAAAATTGTGCGTATTCCCCATGCGCACCCCGCCTGCCCTTTTTCTCCTTCTCGTCCTCCTCTCCCTTTTCCGCCTCCAGGCCGCGGAATGGACGGTGGATACCCTGGCCGACGAACTCGATTCCCCCGCCGGGGCGAGCCTTTCGCTGCGGGAAGCCGTGCGCGACGCGGCTGCAGGCGACACGATCCGCTTCGCCCCCGCTTTGGACGGGGGGACGATTGTTCTTACGCAAGGAACCCTGCCGGTTTCCAATCTCACGGTGGATGCCATGTCACTCCCATCGGGGATCGTGCTCGAACCACGGATGACGCGGCGCGCCTTGCGCGTCGGGGGAACCGTGACCTTGCGAGGTCTCCGGATCGAAGGCCACAGCTCCGC
>CBFGVD010000580.1:0-2278 GCA_965651965.1 uncultured Verrucomicrobiaceae bacterium
GATGCGGAGGATGCCGCGGATCCCGCCGCGGAACCATTACGCGATCGCGCGGGAAAGGATATCATTTTGCCTCCAGTCCCTCCGCTAGGCCGGCGCAGCGCCACAGCGCGCGGGGATGGTGGAAGAAGGACTTCCACAGCGAACCCTTGAGCGTATTCGAGCGGCTGCCGTCCCGGTGCAGGTAGCCGAACCACTCGCCGTGCTCCGGATCGCCGAAACGGGCGAAAGCCCAGGCGCGTAATTGCTCGTGGCGGCTCAGGTATTCGGTATTTCCGGTCGCCCGGTATGCCATCAAGGTGGCGATCAGCGCCTCATCCTGGGGCCACCAGAATTTCATGTCGTGCCAATATTCCTGGACGGGCTTTTCGTACAAGTCCCGGAAATAGAAGAAACCGCCGTGGTCGGCGTCCCAGCCGCGCTCCCACATCCAGTCCAGCATGTCGCAGCCCAGCCGGGCGAGCGTGTCGTCCCGGCGGTGCGCTGCTTCCTCCAGGATGAACCAGGAGGCCTCGATGGCGTGGCCGGGGTTGAGCATGCGGCCGTCGAAGTGATCGGAGATTGAACCGTCCGGTGCCACGGATTCCATGACCGCGCGGAGTTCCGGCTTCACGAAGAGCCGCCGGATTTCCTCCACGCAGCGGTCGATCCACGCGGTGAACAGCGGGTCCTCCCCCAGGTGTTTCCGCAGTTCCTGCGCGGTGACGAGCGTGATCATGCGCGTGCCGATGCCTTCCATCGGCCGGGCTCCGGTGAACTTCGCGGGGATCCGGCCGGGAGTGAAATTCCATTCCGTGAAGCGCTCGAACCAGTGGCGCGCGCGGTCCGCGGACTCCCCGCAATCCGCCGCCCCTGCATGCGCAGCGAAGGCGATGGCGGCGAAGCTCTCGCTATAGGCGTAGCGGCGCTTGCGGAGGGGAGTGCCCTCGCGGGAAACGTGGAAAAACATCCGCCCGTCCTGCGGGTCCACGCATTTTTCCTGCAGGAAGCGCAGCCCGCTCTCCGCCCAGGCCAGCCATTCCGGGCGCGCCTCGTGTTCGCGGTAGAGCGTCAGCAGCATCCAGCTCGTGCGGCCCTGCGCCCACACCGATTTGTCGCTGTCCACGAGCGTGCCGTCCCGGTCGAAGCAATGCAGGAAACCGCCATGGATCTCGTCCGCCGCGCGGGGGAACCAGAACGGCAGGCAATCGTTGAAAAGCTGGTCACGGTAGAATCCGGAGAGATGCACGGCCTGGAGGTGATACCCCCTGCACGCGGGGGTGAAAGCGGGAAAACCGGTCGGTTTACCGGACCGCGGGGAGCTGAAAACTCCGACATATGAAAATGCCCCGCGGGCGGGCGTTTTCATACGGCGCAGGCCTCTCAACCTATCCGCTGACACGGGTTTCGCACCTCGCTCCGCGTGTCATCCGCTTATTTTCAAGCGGATGTATTACTGTCTTCCGTTGGAAAAAAACTCACTTCCGCCCGCGGCGGGACGTGTTAGGCTGAAGCCCATGGCAAGTCGTAAGAAGGCAACAGCGGCCCGCGCCCGGCGCTACACGCTACCGGAGAGAGAAAAGATCCTGAAATATGTGGAAGAGGTGAATTCCCAGAAGGGAAGAGGGGGTCAGACTGCTGCCGTGCAGAAGTTCGGGGTTTCAGCCCTCACCATTACCTCCTGGATGCGCAAGCGTCCTGCCGCCGGGGGAGATGAGGTTCTCAACTCTTCATCGAACGGTACGGGCGGGACCTTGGCGAAATTGGCAGCCATCCATGCCGCGATCGTTGCGAAGGAAAAAGAAATCGCCGCCCTGCGCGTGCAATTTAACAAGCTCAAAACTTCGATCTGACAAGCCGGCCGACCAATGTCGGGAGACGGAAACGTCCGAATTCATCGACTCCCCCTGGAGGAGGCGCACCGCGGGCGGATGATGCGGAGGTTAAGAAAATGTTGAGATTTTTTCAAACTTCCCGCGCCTGCGTAGCCGGGGCAGGGTGGCATGAATCGCTTCGATGCTTTCTCCAAGCCCGCCACTCCGTGGGATCGGTGGAAAATGCATGAGCCCGTAGCCGATCTCTTTGGGAAGAAGACCGCGCGCGTCCCGCGGATCTGGAGCATTTCAAGCGAACCTGTAGCCGAGCCCTCCAGCACGAGGGATCGACGAGGCATTTTTCCGATGGTAGGGACACGCGTCCCCGCGTGTCCGCGAAGCAAGGTGAGACAGGTTCCGAAGGACCGTCCACGGTCGGCCGGGACGTCCGACCCAGGCGCGCGGCCATGGGATTTATTAAAACGCCC
>CBFGVD010000581.1:0-2276 GCA_965651965.1 uncultured Verrucomicrobiaceae bacterium
GATGCGGCCGGACTGGTCGAGGTGCGGGTGCGCGTTGACTTCCGTCGGCGGGCCGTGGGTGGCCCAGCGGGTGTGGGCGATGCCGGTGGAAGCCTTCGTGAAACGCTCCGCGGGCCAATCGGCGCGGGCCTTGTCATGTAGCGAGGCCACCTTCCCGGGGGCCTTGCTGACAACGATGGAGCCGTCCTCCAGGATGGCCATGCCCGCGGAATCGTAGCCGCGGTATTCGAGACGGCGCAGGCCGTTGATGAGGACTGAGGGGGCGGAGGCTTTACCGATGTATCCGACGATGCCGCACATGCGATTGAGTATTGAAGAATGATTACTGGAGATTGGTCCGGATATCCCGCTGGACGACCTCGCCGGGGCGGGTGCTGGTACCGGGCCAGAGCTTCCGGCCGGGGTAAATGGAGGTGTTGATGCCGGTGTGGACGCCATCGCCCACGATGCAGCCGAACTTGCGGCGGCCGGTATCGAGGAGGACGCCATCGACCTCCGTGCGGTGGTTCTTGCCGTCGTGGCGGAGGTTGGAGGTCACGGTGCCCGCCCCGAAATTCACCTTCTCGCCGAGCACGGAATCGCCGACGTAGCTGAGGTGGCCGACATTCGTGCCGGAAAGGAGGATCGAATTCTTGATCTCCACGGCGTTGCCGACATGGCACTTGTCCCCGATGGAAGTGGAGCCGCGGATGTAGCAATTCGGGCCGATCTTGCAGTCCGCGCCGATGACGACGTTGCCCTCGATGAAGACGCCGGGAAGAATGCGCGAGCCGGAGCCGAGATGGATGTGGCCTTCGATCACGGCGTTCGGATGAATGTCGCCTTCGATCTTCGATTCTGGGAGCGCTCCCACCAGAAGTTCATTCGCGCGTAGCAGATCCCAGGGATGAACGATCAGGAAGGACCGGTCCGCCACGACGGCCCGCTCCATGTCCGGCGTATCGCCGAACCAGGCGAGCGGCGTGCGGCGTTCGTCCAGCAAGGAGGTCGGACCTTCCGGGGAGAGCAGCCGGATGTCCTCCGCGGCCAGCCAAGCGTGCGGGTGGGTGCGCAGGCCCGGCACCGCAAGGGCAGAGTGGTGCTCGCGAAGCAGGACATTCCCGATGGGGAAGTCCTCAATGGCGCGTGTGGTGAAGAGGGGCATGTGAAACTTCGAGCGGTGCGAATGCTATTAGGCCTGCGGTTATTACGGCTCCGGCGAACTAAAATTTTGGACACCTCCGCGATGTTTTAGCGCATCGAGCACTCTGCTGTATCGTGTTCCGTCCAAAATGCCACGCGGGGTCGGGTAGAGGAGGATTTCTTCCCCATTCAAAAACGTGCCGCAACGAAATTGCTCCAAGATGGAATCCAGCACTTGAGCGGGAACATACAGTTCGTAACCGGAGGCGTTTGTCCCCTCGGCCCCGACGGATTTTCCTACGGCCTCAAAGTGCTTCACTACTCGACGAACCACCTCGATCTTGAAGGTGACTCCAAACGCAATCCATTCGCTGTCGGTTACAGACATCTGTTCAACTTCACACCCCCACCCCGATGTCCTCCTTTACCGCCTCGGTGAATTTCGCGATCCACTGGTGCACGGCATCGGCATCGCGGTGCTCGACGAGGATGCGGATCTTGTTCTCCGTGCCGGAGTAGCGGATGAGGTGGCGGCCGGCATCGCCGAAGGCGGCGTCGGCTTCCTTCATGAGCTTCTGGATGCCGGGCAGGCTGGCAAGCGGCGGCTTGGCGGCCACCTTCAGGTTCACCAGTTCCTGCGGGAATTCGCGCATGCAGGCGGCCAGCTCGGCCAAGGTGGCCTGCTTCTCCTTCATCACGCGCAGCACCTGGAGCGCGCTCAGGATGCCGTCGCCCGTGGTGGCGTGGTCGGCGAAGATCAGGTGGCCGGAATTCTCCCCGCCGAAGGAGCCGCCCTTGCTGCGCAGCGCCTCGATCACGTTGCGGTCGCCCACCGGGGTGGTCAGGACATGGATGCCCGCGCGGCGCATCGCCTCGTGCAGGCCGAGATTGCTCATCACCGTGCAGGCCATGGTGGCGTCCCGGAGGCGGCCTTGCTCGTGCAGGGAGATCGCGGCCAGGGCCAGGATGCGGTCGCCGGAAACGGGCGTGCCGGTGGCGTCGGTGAAGATCACCCGGTCCGCATCGCCGTCGAAGGAAATGCCCAGATCCGCGCCGTGCTGGCGGACGAGTTCCCCCGCCGTCTCCGGGTGGAGCGCGCCGCAGCGGTCGTTGATGTTGGTCCCGTCCGGCTCGCAGCCGTGCTTGATGACCTC